>JBDRBZ010000036.1:0-31412 GCA_043822175.1 Candidatus Omnitrophota bacterium | reverse complement strand
GTATCTCGGAAAAGATCAACGCCCGCGTTGTTAAATGGGAGAATAATGAATGGGTGGGAAGCGATGTTATCGTGTTCGGGTCTCGCGCGATACCTTCTTCATTAAAAAACGCGGTTAACTCGCGTCCGACTTCCTCAACGCGGCCCTTTTCCTGCTCTACCCTTTCGGCAATAACCCTCTGTATATCACTCGCGGTCGCGAGGGTGCCTTGCCCCTGTATTTGAGCGAGGGCCCCCTGTATATCCTGTCTTGTAAGTTTGCGCGTGATGCCCGCATCACGTAAAGCTTTAGCGTATACCGAAATAATGATCCTTTCTATTTTTTCGTTAGCCACCTGGGCGATATTTTCACTGATGTTAAACCGCCACTGATCTTTCGCCATCGAAAGATCACGCGCTTCCAGAATGACCGACTGCATTATTTGCCTGGCTTCATTACGCGTTATAAATATCCCCGCGGCCGTAAATGTATCCACGATCTCGCTTATGATCCTCGTTTCGATCCATTCATTCGCTACCTCGCTGATCGCCGCGTCCAGAGACGCGCCCTGGCTAACGCGTTCATTGATCAGATCTATCATATCCTCCATATGCACATCCCATACAGTTACAGCGACCCCCATCGCGAAGAACGTGTTCACTATCATTAGCCGCGCGTACGCGACATTCACCATAGCCTCATTAAGAGCCAGGGCTTCCAACTCTTCCTGTATCTGGACTACGGCATCCGTTAAACCGTTTTCTTTCGCAAATTGTAACGCGCTGTTCAACTCACTCCGCGCGGATCGAATATTTCGCCTCATCGCCTGCAACGCCTGTTGGCCGCTCTTTATCGCGGCCTCAACCGATCTCGTCCCTGCCTCATCTGTTTTATTAAAATTGGCGAGAGCCTCTTCGACATTATCGTTTATGATCTGCGCCTGAGCGTTCGCGGCGGTCCAGGACGCCCCCGCGGCATTCCAATGCTCATATAACGTAGAGCGGACTGTGCTCGCCAGCCCCGCCAACCTGTCGCCCAATGCCTCTTTAAGTATCTCGCTTACAGCTCTTTCATCATTCTGACTGCGTGCTTTTTGTATCGCTTCTACCGCTATGTCGACCTCCCGCGATGTGGGGTTACGCAAAAGCCCCTGCTCTTTGAGCAATGCCGCAAATTCTTCACGGGCCGTTTGTCTTAACGCGAGTTCCTGCGCAACACGCGCCTGGGCGATCCTCACGATGTCGTTCGCCATCGCGAGTTGTTCAGAACCGCGTATATCGGCCAGCAATCCCTCTACATCCTGGCTTGTAATTCCCCTGGCAATGCCCGCGGCCTGGAGTGCTTTGTTGTACACATTTCTTGCCACATTCGTCATTCTTTCATTAGCGATCCCCCTGACATGCGACATATTAAACCGCCATGAGCCGGGCACCGCTAGTGGATCATTCAGCTCAGCCATAATTTCTTCCGCCATGGCCAGCGATTCACTCTCCGTAAGGTACATTTGCGCTTCGGAAAAAGCTACCACAAGTTCAGAAGCGACACGCGCCTCGGCCCATTCAAACGCCGCCTCACTTAGCGCCGCCATTAAAGTCATGCCCGTTTCCTGCTGTTTCCTAAGCGCGTTCGATTCTATCCTGACAAAGTCCGCGTCTCTCAAAGTCACTGCCATACCCAGATCAAAAACAGTTTCCATTATCCCTATGCGCATATCGAGCATATTTATCGTCGTCTCATAAAGCGTTACCTTGGCAAGCGCCACCCTTATCTTTTCGGCCTCCTTCTTAAGCCCGTTCTGCTCACTAAACTCAAGCATCGCGTTCAATTCTTCTCTTGCGCCCGCAAGCTGGCTCCTTGCCTTATCTATTGCCTGCCTGCCCGCCCTAAGCTCGTTACCGACAGTATTTGTTCCTTTTTCATCTATAGCATTAAAGGCCTGCATTGCATTCGCAACATTCCTCTCAACAGAATCAGACATCCTTAACGCTGACCTCACAAGCCCTGCCGCCTTACGCGCCATACCCGCAAATCTAGCGACAAGACGCTGCTTCAGCCCCTCTAATCTTGCCCCAAAAATACTCGTGATGATCGCTTTAACATCTCTCGTATCGCCTTTATTACGCGCCGCCATAACAGCGTTCGATACCCTATTTACCTCATCAGATAAAGGCGTGCGCCCTATACCCATATCACTCAACAACTCACCAAACGCCGTCTCAACCTCCTGACGCAGGGCTTTCTCATTCGCTACTCTGGAGGCCGCGTACTTTCTGATGACATCGGCGGTGCATAATTCCCCGCTTAAACTCATTATATTTAAAAGCCCCTGAGTGTCTTCCTTAGTAGCTGTCCTGTCTATCCCGGCCGCACTAAGGGCTTCATTATAGGCGTTCGTAAGTATCACCCCTGCTTTCCTTTGCGCTTCCTGCCTGACATGTGAAAGATCAAACCTCCACCCTCCCCGCGCCATAGACAGATCTTTTGCCTCGCTGATCACATCGTTCGCCATCGCCAGGCCTTCATCTTCCGTAAGGTATATATTCGACTCACCCATGGCAACAACTATCTCACCTGCCACTCTGGCCTTTACCCATTCGATCGCAGCCTGGCTTAACGCCATGCCGAACGTGCCGATCATGTCTTTACTTATTTCCTGCGCCCTGGCCTCTATACGTACAAAATCAGCGTCTCTCAATGTTACCGCTATGCCCATATTAAAGACCGCTTCCATTATACCTATGCGCATATCGAGCATATTTATCGTCGTCTCATAAAGCGCTACCTTAGCAAGCGCCGATCTTATCTTCTCGGCTTCCTTCTTAAGCCCATTCTGCTCACTAAACGCAAGCATCGCGTTCAATTCTTCTCTTGCGCTCGCAAGCTGTTCTCTTGCCGCATCTATCGCCTGCCTGCCCGCCTTAAGTTCCCTTTCTACCGTATTTGCCCCTCTTTCATCTATCGTGTTAAAAGCCCTCATTGCATTCGCAACATTCCTCTCGACAGAATCAGACATCCTTAAAGCCGACCTCACAAGGCCTTGCGCCTTACGCGCCATGCCCGCGAATCTAGTGACAAGACGCTGCTTCATTCCCTCTAACCTTACCCCAAAAATACTCGTGATTATCGCTTTGACTTCCCTCGTATCACCTTTATTACGAGCCGACATAACCGCGTTAGACACCCTACTCACCTCATCCGATAAAGGCGCACGCTCTATACCCATCTCGCGTAACAACTCACCAAATGCCGTCTCAACTTCCTGGCGTAATGCCCTCTCATTCTCGACTCTGGACGCCGCGTACTTAGCTATCACATCAGCCGTGCATAATTCGCCGCTCAATTTCATTATATTCAATAAGGCCTGCACATCTTCCCTGGCAACATCCCGTGTTATACCCGCAGCTTGGAGCGCTTCCCTGTAAGCATCTGTAAGCATCTCAGCAGCATTCTCCCTGGCAGCTGCAGCCAGATCGTTAAGTGTAAATCTGTACTGGTCGTGCGCCATAGCGTTATCATTCGCGCCATTAAGTATTTCAGGCATGAGCCCGCTAAGCTGTTCAGCCGAAATCGCAATATTCGCCCCGTTAAAGATCTGCATGATAACCGCGGACATCTTCGCTTGCAACCATTCGTTAGCCGCTTTCGCAATCGCATCTCTTAATGAACTCCCCTGCCTCACAAGGGCATTTATATTATCTCTCATGGCATTGTAGTCTTCAGCGGAAAGGCTTAAAGCTATACCCATCTCGGAAAACATCCTCATGACCTCAAGCCTTACGGCTTCATTTCGCACCATCGCTTCGTTCAGCGCCAATGCATCCAGTTCCTGGCTTATATCCGCGGCATCCGCGGTAAGGCCGTTCGCTTCCGCGAATCTCAAAGCTTCCTGAAGTTCTTTTCTCGCCGCGTTAATGTATTGGAGGGCATGACGAGCTGCCGCAAGCCCGGCCTTGAGCCTCGCAATTACTGAACTCACTCCCTGTTCCCCCGTGGCAGTAAAATTATCCGCGGCAAAGTTAGCGTTATCCTGAGCGACTTGAGCCCTGGCGTTGGCCTGTGTCCACATCCTGTTCGCCCTGTTACGCCTTGCGTTCAAGATAGTGCGGGCTTTCCCCGCAAGACTTGGAACTCTATCCTTAAACTTTTCCTGAAGGATATCTGCTACGCTTCGGGTATCGCCTTCTCTTCGCGCTTTTTGCGCGATATCAAAAGCCATCCCGAGTTCGCTCGCGCTAGGCGCGCGCTCAGGCCCGCGTCTTTAAGCATCGCGGCGAGTGCTTCTCCGGATTCATTTCTTAAAGACGCTTGCGCGTTCACCGCGCGGTCCGTAAACTGTTTTTCAACCGCCTCCGCGGCTTCATGCGCTTTATCAAGCATGGCATTATATTCCGCGTCGCTTACGTTAAGATTCCCGTCCGCGTCACTGCCCTCAAGCCAATTTATGATATCGATGGGGCTCTCACCAAGCTGAACATCTCGAGCTGCTGCCATTTCCCTCGCGCTTTGAAGGACACTTTCCTTTTCCGCTATCTCGTGCGCGGCCAATGAACTTATTGCCAGGCTTTCAAGTTCCGCCTGTGTACCCGTAAAACCGGCCGCCTCAAGCTCTCTTACTTTATCCCTTATGGACTGGCGGCTTATCCAGACCATACCTGTACGCCTGCCGCAATGAGAATATATACCTTCAGCGATGACCACAAATGACCCGCGATAAGTGCGTATCTGTATGCCCAGCTTCTTGGCTCTGGCTTTAAGTTCCTGTTTCTGCCCATTTGAAGCCATGCCTATAAGCGCGGCAATGTCATAAAAAATTTGCCCGTTGGCGTCAGTAAAAAGCACGGCTTGAGCCAACTGTTCCTGGGTGAATACCCCTACCAGCCAGGAGCTGAACAACTGCCCATTCGTATTATTCATATCAGTATGGGTGAATACGTTGCCCTGCTTGGATATACCGCCCCGCTCGGACTTTCCTGATACTGAGCTTTTCTGGTATATTCCCGGCATGTCAGGCCTTTCATTTACACCGTTATCCCTGAAGAATACAGCTTCTCTCCCCGTACCTGCGCTTCCATGAGCGGTCATTATGCCGCCTGGCGCCAAAACCCGCACCATAGTCCCAAGAAGCGTGTCGAGCCCGTCACTCATATGTTCTATTACACTGTTGGCCGTTACAAGATCGAACCCCTCGCTCGGCAGGGTATCCATGAATTCCTTATCTCCCAAGCTTGCAACACGGAATGTCACGGAGTTTATACTTTTCACCGAGATCGTATCTATACGCTCCCCTTCTTTTGTTGTATAGACCTCTTTACTAGTAGGTATCCTGATCGGGTCTCCTATCAGCTGTATTTCCCTTGCCTGGCCAACAACACCCGGACTTCCTTCAATGGCAGTAACCCTGACCTCACACCCGGTCGCTCTCGATAACAGTTCAGCGAAAGAAAAAGCTTCCTCTCCCCTCATTGATGCCAGCACAAGAACGGAAATATATCCTTTCTCTTTAGCTACATTCTTAAAATGTTCCCGCAATTCAAATATGGCATCATTTATATAACCATATCTGAAGTAAAAACTTCTCGGGACATCACCTATCCCTCCCATTCCCTTATAGTCGAGTTCCTGCCCCCTGCCTAAGGCGTCATATAAGTAACTAAAGAAATTTATGGTAACTGCGCTGTTTACTTCGCTGTCGACCAACCTTTCCATCTGCTCCTGGAACGTCCTGCCTTCGAGAAATACGGAATATACCTGCTCAGCGATAATTTTTGCAAATTCCGCACCTTTGCCAAGAAACACCTCGTTCTCGGCCATATCAAACGAGGATGCTTCCCCAAACATCCTCCACAGATAATCATTTTCGTACCTGAAATACAAAGAATCCCTCGGGGTGTTTTTTATCCTTTCATTTAACAAACCCAGTCTATCTACAAACCCCCCACTTAAAACATACGGCCTTTCCCTGAAACCCGCTATCATCTCATCAAGGAGCGCCGCGCTGTAATATTTATTTACTTCTTCCATCAATTGTGCCTTATTACTTATAACGAAAGGCAATGATGTCATGCCAAACTTTTCAAGCAACTCTGTCCTGACTAAATCCTCAATACTCGCATCGCTTTCCAATATCCTTTGGGTGGCTGCCTCTCTTTCGCTTGCCAATTCCGCTTTTCTCGACTCTATTTTATTTAATAACTCCGCAGGCTGCTGTCTGATAACCGCGGACATCATCGCGTTTCTTTGCTGGTCCTTTATTGCGGTCTGTACCTGGTTTCTGGCAGATTCATTTTCGGCGAACAACCTTGCGGCACCGAATAGCTGCGCCCCGGATGCCCGCGAAGATGCTAACGTATCAAGAAGGTTATTGATATCATTCTCGCTTAGCTCCAGGCCTGAAAGGGCACTAGCCGCATTGAGCTGCATATCCTGTGTATAAAATTCCTGAGATATGATGTCAAGCAGGACATCTTTCGCCGCCTGCGACCCGAGACGGCCTAAGACTATGGCTATATTCTCACGATCCGCTCCCAGTGTATTCAAAGATATCTCCAGAGTCGGGACAACCGACTGCCCCATGCCTACCAGCTCATCCTGCACTTCTCTTTCCGATATTCTGGGCAATAACGAGTTTACCTGCGCGGTTGTTTCATCTTCAGCCCTTGCCTCCGCTTCTGCCTTGGCCCTTACTTCAGCTTCGGCTTCGGCTTTTGCCTTCTCTTCATCTTCTGCTTTGGATTTTGCCTCTTCCCTGGCTTTTTGCTCAAGTTCAATTTTTTCCGCATATTTCTCAAGCTGTCGCTTCTGCCTTACCTGTGCTGCTTTGCGCTCCATATCCGCCCGGCGTTGGCCGACCTCTTTCCACTGCTCGATCTTGCTGTCAAGTTGCGCTCCTATCTCTCCAACATCCCGGGATGCCTGTAATCCCCTTAGGACATTTTCCGCAACCGCCTCTGTATTTTTTATAGCGTTATATATCGCGCGTTCTACTTCAGACCTGCTGCTTCCGGCTGGAAGCGACGATACATTATCCCTGATAGCCTGAAGTGCCGCGGAACGTAATCTACTTGCTATCAGCATGGCGTTTCGCTGTGTCTCCGGGCTGCCTGCCCTGGCCTCTGCGCCGTGCCCAAGCCCTTCCTCCAGAAGTTCTTCAAGGCTGACGCCCACATAGTCTACCCCCATCTCTCCTCTTTGTTCTGCCGGCACTTCCCTCCATTGCCCTCCGAAATCGCGTATCGCTCCTTCCATATCAGGGTCCAGCGAAACATCTCTGCCGACCAAATCATAAACCGACCTCAACAAA
The DNA here is from genome assembly GCA_043822175.1 of Candidatus Omnitrophota bacterium. Lineage (GTDB taxonomy): Bacteria > Omnitrophota > Gorgyraeia > JABMRN01 > JABMRN01 > JBDRBZ01. Next base: position 24,133 of record JBDRBZ010000036.1, on the reverse strand, counting down.
TTACCTGATGTCATAAGCTGTGCGGCGCCCAACCCGAAAAGTTTCATGAAGTTCCTGCGTGTGATACCGCCGCCTTCTTGAGCGGGGCCTTCGAACCCAAAATCTTCGCTCGGCGCGGGTTTGCCTGCTTCCCGACGCCTTTGGCGCCTTTCTCTGTCCTTTGCCATCCGTTCATTAAGCCTCGCGACAAGCTCCTCATATTTCATGGCCCGGGCTTCGCCTTCAGGGCGCTGGGCAAACATCTGCGCCTCATCTTCGGGAAGCAGCATCAATCCGTCAGCCAGGGCCTCGCCTTCTATGCGTTCCCCGAGGTTCCTTAAAGTCTCTACCTGCTTTTTCAGGACCTCAACCTGCATATCTATCGTACCGGCATTTTCCCCTTTTTCGAGCGTTTGCGCCTCGGCTATCTGCCCCTCAAGATGCTCGATCATGCCTATGACCATGGGACTCAGGTCATTTCGAAGAGATACTTCTAACTGGAACTCATCCTGCATTGACGGGACTTCCGTGGCAGAATAACCGTCATTCTCTATCCCCTTCAGGCTTCTTTCGATATCCACCTGCGACTCTTCTTTCCTCACATTTTCCCGTATCTCTTCCAAATACTCCAGTTCTCCGGCCACCTGCCCGATAAGCCTGTCCGCGTTCTGGACCGATTGATGCAGGGCTTTTACATTATTGTCGTTCACATTGATACCATGAGCAATGATCGGCGTGGGACCGTTAAGCATATTTGCGAATATAATATATTCCACCATTCTAGCCATATCATGAGCTTCTTCACCGTCTATTACTTCAGCGCCATCCTGCTGGTTATGAAGAGCAATCCAGCCCGCCATAAATTCATGGGCCAATTTAGCGGCAACCTCTGGATCAGCTTCTATCGCGTTCCAGTCGCTTTGGCTCATTACTATTATTTCGCGCCCCTGCGCGTTCCTATAACGGACAGGCCCTTTCACATCTCCCATAGCCGCGTCGGAAATAACATAGACCAAAGGCGACTGGTATCTTCGCGTGCCGTCAGCGCCAAACTCCGGCCCTATCACGTTCTCGATAGCGCGGCGCACGTCCGCGGCGTCGCCTAACAACGCCTCTTTCCCTTCGGCCTCCGCGGCATCCGCAAGGCGTTTCGCCTGTTCCGGCGTGATCCCGCCTTCCCAGCCAAGGTCTTCTTTCTTCGCGGCTTCTTCCCTTCTCTGCTTCTCTTTTTTCCTGCCGTTCCTTAAAAGCGCTTTCTCTCGCGATTATATACTTAGTGCCTTCGACCTTATTTGCGACACCTATCTCGACCATCTCATCAACCTGAAGATTGAGCCTATGAACGCCTTGCCTGCCTTCATATGACACCTCAAGCACGTTGTGATTTGATTCACCATTTTTCCCGATCGACATTAAACGATACTCTGCCCCTGAATTCAGGAAATGATCAAAAATACCCATTCTCTCCGTTATTCTATCAAACGGTAAAAACCCATAGGCCCTTGTCCTTACCCCTGTTACTCCCTTGGACTTTAGCAACTGCATCAACGCCTCAAAACGCGAAGCTGCAAGCGGTTTCGCGGCTTCCGCTTCTACCTTTGCATCTGCCTCAGCCTTGGCCTTCGCTTCCGCTTCGGCTTTTGCCTTGGCGGCTTCTTCTCCCGTCTTCGCCTCTTCCGTAATACCGCTTAAATATTCTTCGGTCACGGCTTCAAGCGTCTTCGCGCCTGACCAAACGGCGTTAATACCGTTCTTCAGAAAATCATAAAAGAGAGCCATGCCTTTTTCTGCCCCATACGCCCCGACCAATGCCCCTCTCATTTGTCTCATCATGAGTGCCGCATAAAAATATTCGGGCCCTAAAGTTTTATTTTGCACGTCAAGCTGCCGTGCATACTGATATTTTAATGAATACAGATCAAATCCATGATCCATGCCGGCCTCATCCATTGTCTGTTCCGCCAGTGTATCAAGCACAAAGTCCGCGAAATCATCAGCGATACCCTCCCGCAGAAAAAGATGCTCTACCGCCGTCCCTCCGCTCGGTTCACCGTGCATTTCATTAAATATGGCGTGCCCTAGTTCATGAGAAAATGTCCGGATCGCCATTCCGATCTCCAGAACCTTATTCGCGTTTATCATTACGATGGTCTTTATCGTTCCGTCAGCCTGTCTAATACGCCTTGCCCTGCCGTGCATATCCTCATCTGAGCTTATGATCTCTATTTCCACCTGCGGATCGGCTACGCCCTCCCCAAAATACGCGTTTCTCATCGCGATATTGAACGCTACGAATTCCGCACCTGTCACCAACCCCTTATCCGTCCTGAATATCCTCGCTTGTGTAAACATGAAATTTAGGAATATCTGTTTATTCTCAATACTCAACTTCGTGTACGAACCTTTCTCAATAGTACTTAAGATCATCTGCCTGTCAAAGGCATTCGAGACATGCCTTTCAATGTCCTGCTCCAGATTTTGCCGCGCTGCGCTATCCCTGTCACTTTCAAAAAGCCTCAACCCTTTCATCATCAACATCATATAATCTGTACTGTTATTAATTCTTACCCCGGCTGCTTTATATCTCGCTTCGAGGGCCTCGATACGGACGCCCAATTGTGCCGAAACTGCCTGTAATACCCTGATAGCCAATGCCCCCGCTATTCTTATTCCGGCTGAGATCATCCCTCTTCTCCCGCCCTTTGTCTTTTCTTCCAATTGATCAGCTGCCCGCAACTCATCAGCCGTAGGAACTCTTTCCGCCGCGGCCTGGGCCCGTGCCTCACTTTCCGCCTTTGCCTTTGCTTCAGCTTCTGCCTTGGCTTTCGCCTCGCTCTCGGCTTTTGCCTTTGCTTCAGCCTCTGCCTTCGCTTTTGCCTCGCTCTCCGCCTTTGCCTTTGCTTCAGCCTCTGCCTTCGCTTTTGCCTCGCTCTCCGCCTTTGCTTTTGCTTCAGCCTCTGCCTTCGCTTTTGCCTCGCTCTCGGCTTTTGCCGCCTCCGCCCTGGCTTTGGCCTCGCTTTCTGCTTTTGCCTTTGCTTCAGCTTCCGCTTTAGCGGCTGCCGGTTGTCCGATCTCCGCTTCCAGCGCCGCTATCTCCGCATCTATCTCGCCGATATAGGATTCGCTCGCATCCCTTCGTAACGCGTAACCTTTCGCGACATCGCCTTGTATTTCCAAAAATCCCCTGTTCCCGCCATACCTGTCAACATGCCCGACATCCACATTTATCACTTTTCCGTCCGGAGACATCCTGACTTCAGCGCCTTCCATCCTTTCCGGGGTATGTCCGACTATCTGATCAAGTTCCAATTGTCCATTACCTTCGGCATCGAGCAAGTCCGAATAATCAGCCCAGAAAATACCCGCTAATCCCCGGCCTCCGCGCGCGGCACCGACATTGAATATTTCATCCGAAAAATTACTTTGCGAGACCGCACTCTTCAGACGTTCATTCAGATCACGCGCCACCTCGCTTACCTGCCTGCCTTTACTTATATGCGGGAGAACACCACCGTGAACGAATATTCTGCCTCCGGCGTTATATGCAGCGACAATGTTACCTGACATGATGTCCTGCCTGACCTCATTAAAAAACTTCTGCAATGCACTATTTGCGCGTAATACCTGTAAATTCCTCATATCACTCTCTGGAACACCCAGCTCTTTAAGAATCTCTGTCCCTCCATTTCGCAGCCAGCTTAAAAGCGCCCCATCATTACCCAACATACCCTGTAAAAACATAAGTTCGTGATTTCCAAGCAACCTCACCACTTTCCCGCCCTGCGCTTCTGCCTGTTTCTGGAGTTTTCTCAGGAACTGATCTACCGCCCGCCCTTCCGAACCTCTGTCAATTACATCACCCATCTGCACAAATACAGCATCTCCTCCTACCCAATTACCGTTTTGATCTATCAAGCCCGCATTCTGCAGGTCAAGCATAAGGCCGTCAAGGTCGCCGTGTATATCACCGGCTACAATATGCCTTTGCGCTGTAGCAATGTGTCGGCTCTCAACCGGTTCTGACAGTTTCACCCCGTCACGTAAACGGCTATCCTGCACTTCGCGCTTTGCCCATCCTCTTCCGGCTACTTTCCTTCTGGCCTTAGCCGCCTCTAATCTTCTTTGACGGCGACTTTCCATATCCGCTTGCGCCGAAGCAACGGCCTCTTCCCCGACACCGCTTGCCTCTGCGGCTTCCGCTTTCGCGGCCGGCGCTGCTTCCTTTTTAGCTTCCGCTACCGCAACACCTCTCCTGGTTAATTCAGCTTTCGCTTCATCCGGACTGATCGAAAACCCGCCTTCCGCATCCATAAGATATTGATTATTTTCCATCATAGCTACAAGTTCTTCATTAGGCATGGTGCTGAGACGCCCTACCTTGGCCTGATTCTTTCTTGCCGTTTCAGATCTTTGTTCGGCTCTTTTCCGCGCCGCGTCAGCATCCGCTTTTGTCTGTTTGGCTGCTTCTGCCCTGGCTTGAGCGGCTGATGCCGCCTGTCCTGTAGAGGCGGCCGGCGCCGCGACTGCCGGGGCAGCTGGAGAAGGTGCCTGAGCTACCTGAACGGGCGCTGTTTCTTTTTGTGACGCCTCGACTTTGGCCATTATTTGCGCTTTCAGGGCGTCCTTCCCCTCAAAATCATTAAGCCCCATCAGTTTACAGGTGGACTCGAATATCTCTTCAAAAGAATCCAAAGTGCCTCTCTGGTCGACCCTTTGCATTACCCTTCTTTCAAGAAGGTCGATCTTTGATGCCTCAATAGCGCCTTCGATCTCTCTGCCGGTCTCCTGAAGTTTCTCAAACAGTATCTCGTTTTGCTGCCTGGCATTTATAAGCTTCGCGGTCTTCGTGATCTCTTCCGAACAGGTCCATTGAGTTATCGCGGACTTTCCGTTCTCGGTCTTAAGGAAGAACGCGTAAGCGTTACCGCTATTATCGTAACCTACCACCCAGCTCGCCCCCTGACTGTTAACACCGGTCATCAGCGAACTCAGGAACGACTGCGCCCGCGCAATATTATCCCTGATCTTAGCTTTTTCAGCGTCATCCGTTGCCTGTCCCAGGAGCTCATTCTGTCTGGCCTCATAACGGGAAAGATAATCGCGCAGCATTTTTTGTGTCGCCATCTTGTCCGTAAAGCCCTTAAGGGCATTGTTCAATAAAAGGGTTAGTCGGGCTATGCACTCAAAGCTGAACTCGTTCTTGCTGAATTCTGTCTCGATCGCTATATAGAAATCCCCGCCGTCTAAAAGCGGTTTGTAAGATGTTTCGGTGTTGGTTATTATGGTTAGATAAGGCCTCTTCTGCTGTTTGTCGAACTTCGGCAAAATAACGAGATACGACAGGTGCTTACTCTTCAAGATCTCCGTTATGCCCGCGGAATGAAAACCTCCCGTGACAAGCGCGGCAACTGTCTGACCCTGTTCCTTCATGCATTTGATCGTGTTAGCCACCATGGCATCGTTTCGTTTAAGCGTAAGCTCGTAAAATTCTTCGGCCGGAGGCATAGCCGAAAATACGCCCGCGACATCAAGATCATACGGCAAAGCCACCTTATATTTCGCATACACTCTCTTTATGAAATCCACGAATTCCTTAGCGTTGAATTCACTCTTATGATCCTGGTAATACTGAAGCGATTTACTGGTGAGCTTTACCTCCACAAGGTCAGACATGACAGAGGCCTTTCTTAAAAGCCTTGAAAGCTGTCTCTCGTCATCATTCCTGAACACTTTCTCCTTGATCTTATTCTCGTAATCTATCACCTCGTCTTTTATCGCGCCTATATCGACCGATTCGTAAAGCGCCATGTACTCCACATAAAGTTGTAGGTTCGGATATTTGGAAAGGTCCATATTTTTGTAGCGCGCCAAGTCTGTCATGTGTGAATAGAACATGCTTGCCGATATCTTCTCTAACTTAAATGAAAGGCTTTTCAATATAAGTTCTTCCAGTTTTGCGGTCTCAAGAACCGCTTTGAGCTCATTCAGCAGCTGCTCGCGCTCGGTATTGGTGGATTTAAAATCACATTTTTTCTCAAGCTCTATCGCCTTGAGCAGGTTATTTATGTTCTCATACTCATCGGGCGCGACACCGTTCTTCTCGCCTATCTTGCGTATCACTTCCCAGCGTTTCGTGAAACCGACGTTCCCGTTAGTGCTCAGGATCGAGTTTTCCTCAAGTATCCTCAGCTCGTCCGAGTATACATGTTTACATAATACGCTCAGGGCATCGTATAAGGCTTGCGCTTTCTTGTAGTTCGATTCACGTTTTTTAAGGGCCTTGCGGAAGGCGTCCATGTTCTTTGAGTGAAGCGATTTATCATCGATACCATAGAGGGCTACATCGGATACAGTGACAATTGAGAAGTATTCGGAAGCGGAGATCCGGCCTTCGGCCATGAGCTCATCAGCGAGCTTCTTCTTTATCTCCTTATCTGGAAATGAGGAGATGATCGAGGTGTCAATGTATCCTGACGAGCCCTCTATAGCTATCGTTCTAACGTCATAATTCGTTACAAGATTATCTAAAATGTCCGAGATGGATTCCTGCGCGCTCAGGTTATCATGGGCATCTTTTATGTTTATGATGACCTCTTCAGAGTCGAAGACCTCGACTTCTTTTGTCGTTCCGATGTTTCGAGGTATAGAGAATTCATGCAGATTAAGGGTAGGCTTCACCTGCGAGGCATCGGTTTTCGCGGAAAGAGGCATCCCGGTCGGGCCTTGCGCAAAGGTAACCTGCTGGAACATAAAAGTAAATATTAGGATAACAGACAGAAATCTGCATAAAATTTTATGCTTATTATATAAAAATAATATGCTATAGGGGCTATTATGATCGGAAGGATTTATCGGTGATTTTAAATATAAAGGGCTCTTACCGCTACTATTTTCCGCGGAAACATTACAAGAAAACGCCTCGGATGGTAGTTTTCCCACCTTTTGGGATATATGATCATCCCTGAACCCCATTTTAAGCCCCCCAGTTTAGCGGTTTTCCTCCGGTAAACCCAGTTCAATCCCGGCTTAAATACCGGAACCTTTCGTTTAGCCCCACCAAACTTTTCCATCGTCTCCGGTTAAAAACCCGGAACTTTAGGGCTTGAACGGGGTAAAGACTTTTTAATAGTATTTAATATATATGCAAAAAAAAAGTCTTTAGCCGAAGAGAATCATTCGCAGATAGACCATCACACCTCATTTCCAGTTAAAGTATACCATATACCAATTGTTAGGCAAGAGTACGTTTGGCAACTTTTTTATATTTTAACAAGTTGTCCTACACCTATATATAACACATCATCCCAACAAACAATCTATATGCCACTATCATATCATGCTGAGCATGGCCTTTACCACTTGAGGATCGAACTGCGTTCCGCTATATTCCTTCAACTCCTGCACTATCTTTTTCTTTGGCAGGGCTTTTCGGTAAGACCTGTCCGAACTCATGGCTTCATACGCGTCAGCGACCGCTATTATGCGCGCGCCTAAAGGTATTTCCTCTTTTTTGATGTCCGGATCGGGATACCCCCCGCCTGAAAACCTCTCATGGTGATATTTCACTATCAACACAACATCCTTGACCAACCCAGTCTGTTCTATTATCCTGGCGCCAATGACCGGATGTTTTTTTATTTCCTGCCATTCTTTTTCGGTTAAAGGCCCCTTCTTGTGAAGAATAGTATTATCTATCGCTATCTTACCCAGGTCATGCAGAATAGCCGCTTCCTTGATTATAAGCATTTCCTTTTTAGACAGATTAAGCCTTTTACATATCTCCACGCAGCATTTTACGACCCTTTCCGAATGCCCGTGCGTGTACCGGTCCTTGGCTTCCGCTATCAGGGCAAGCATTTTCGTTATATCCATGACCTTGGCGATATTTTTAAGTTCCAGCATGGAAGAATTGATCGAGTTTTTATATAAATAAATGTTTTTCAATAACAAAGAGGTGTTCGCAGCTAATATGCTGCCTATCTTTATCCTGAATTTCGTAAAAGCCCCCTCGCCCTTCCTTAAACAAATGACCAAAACTCCTATCGGCATATCATTCACCAAAAGAGGGTATGCGATAAGCGAGCGGATACCTTCCTTCCTGATCATCTTCTTAAAATCTTTATCTTTCAGGCCGGAAAGCCTTTGTATCATTACATACTTCTTCCTGCGCACTACGCATCTAAGCATCCTCGTAAAACGCGCGCTGTGTGTCATGGCGTACAATTCTTCCTTGATGCCGAATACCATCCTCGGCATAAAATTATAGCTCTTATCCAAAAGCCATATACCGCAGCAGGAGACCTCCATCTCATCTAAAATATGTTTCACTATCTGCGACATCAGATGGTTGACGTGCGTATTTTTGAGGAAAGACGGTTCTGTCAGGAGAAGCCCGCGGTCGGTTCCCGCTTCAAGCCGTCTTCTTTTGATATTCACATTCTCTCCGGTCATGATCAACCTCTTATTATTAGTAAGCAAGTTCCGCCTCATTTCGTCGTGCGTCACGCGTCGTGCGTATTGCGTACTACCAAAAGCCCACTTCCTTGAATCCCCTATTAGTAAGCAAGCTCGGCTTCGAGTTCGCTCAGGAACTCGGCATCCGTATCTCTATCGACACTCTGCGATTTAACATTCTGGACCCTTAATCCGCCTTGTTCAGCCATCGACGCTAACTTCTGCGTCGCGACTTCGGTAATTATCGTCTTTCCGGCGACTCGCGCATAATCCACGTAATTGGTCAGCGCCTCACTCCATGAAGTGGTCTTTCGCATCATCCTTATCTTAACATTGTCTATAAGCGATAATCCATCCAGCATATCGCTGTTACGCTCATCTATCAACGCAAACACATCCGCGGTAGCGAGATTATTTTTGGAGGCATAGTTCAACTTGCTTAACACACTGCTCGCTGATTCGCCGTTCTCAACATAGCATATCTCGGCGCCCATCATCTCGAGGACCCGTATCGCCTGCTGCGCGCCCGGCTTTGCCCGCGTATAACCGTCGATAGCCACAACCATTACCCGCCCCTCTTCGCTGATCATAAACTGATCAAATATGTCTCCTGCCAACTGCTGTCCGGTCACCACAGACCCGTCATGACGTTCAACAGTCGTACGTGCGGCCGTAGCAACACCGCCGGCCTCGGCCACTCCAAGTCCGCTTTCTAACGGAGACACACCCCTCCCTCCGGCTTCCATAGCTTCACTGAACATAGAACGCGCTCCCGCAAGTGATGTAGGAGCAGTAAGTCCTGGCATTACAAGTTGCGGCCTGGCTATAGCGACGATATCCCTTAACACTCCGCCAAGCGCCCCTCCTTGAGTATCCGCCAGGCGCAGTAATTCCGCTTTCTCCCATGAATCTAACGCACCTATACCTGCCGCGACCGCAAGGCTATCCTTCGCCAGCGCGTCTTCTGTCGTTCTCAACACACCCTCGCTTACAACCTTGCCGTCCACGACTTTTGCAAGCATGAATTGATTGCCCTCATGCTGCAGTATCCTTACGCTTATCTTTCCGTCAGCTCCCCTTTCAAGGATGAACTCGGGCATCGCCTGTCCATATATCCTCTCACGGGCCATCATGGCAACCGTATCGGCCATGAATTCGCTGGCGTCCAGCGCAACGTGCGGATGCGTATGCCCTCTGAATGCAATATTATCCCTGTCGGCGCTCGAGACCGTTTCTGTCGAATTCATGTAGAGGATACGCCCTGTCGCATCAAACCCGATCTCTGCTTTACTCGAGAAATGCACATCTCCGTTCTTCATGACGGCATACGTCACTTCAAACGGTAATACCGCCCGCCCGAATTGCTGTGTCAGCGAAGCGACAAGGGCTTTATAATCCTTCTTACCAGCTTCGGTCTTCGTCATCTGCGCTTTAAGCGCGTCAAGAAGGCTGACTCCGTCAGTCTCAGCCGTTACCGTATAAACCTGGTTTCCGAACCTGACAGTTACGGTCTGACCTTCCCGCATCATGCCTTCATTGGCGTTGGATACAACACCTATAAGCTCGGCACGCGTCTGGGCATCAAGCACAACACCTGCCTGTTCGGCCAATACATCAAGGGCTGCGTTCATCTCACGGCTCTGCACTTCCTGTATCATGCCGTCTATCACCTGATCCGCGTTATTAAGCGCGCGGTTAGCATCCTTACCCATCACAACTTCTTTGGAAACCGCCCGCTCTAATGCCTTCATCGCGTTATCTATCACTTTATTGCCCTCGGCCTGTGTCCCCAAAGTCTTCTTTACGGCTTCCAATGCCTCTTTCGCATTCCCTATATTACCCTGCGCCATTTCATTTCTGAACGCGGCGATCTGTTTCTGTAGCTGCGAACGTTTCACGTCAGTAATATCCGCCTGCCGCATTATATCATCCGTCAGGCTGCTTACCGCGCCCCGGCTTACCTGGCTCATGGCATGCGCTTGATTAAGAACCGCCTCCAGTGTCCCCATGGCCATTGCCATTGCCATAGCCGCGCCCTCACGGCCCGGTTCCACGCCTTCAAGGGCATCAGCCTGGCCTTCTATAGTATCCTTCATTTTCTGGAGGGCTTCCCTTGCCGTACCGACGTTACCGCTGGCGAATTCTTCACGCAAGCTCTTCGCGGTACCTTCAAGCTCCGATCTCTGGGCCTGCGATACTTCAGCGTTAGCCACAATGCCGTCGGTCATATTATTAACGATCTCCTGCGCGGCATATGCCATTGGCGCGTCTTTAGTGATCGCTCCTTCCAATATATTCATCGCCATATTTATAACAGGATTGACGCTTACTTGTTTTCCTAATATAGCCTTCATTTGCGCGAGTGTCGCCTGCGCTGCGCCGAAATTCCCCTGCTGGATCTCACTCCTTAAGTTTTCAGCATGCTCACCAAGCCTTATCTTGCCTTCCGCGCTTACTTCGGCATTCTCGACAACCGCATCCGCCATATTGCCCGCCACATCAGCTGTCACTTCTGACATCGCCGCCTGGCCGTTTACCGCCTGTTCCAGCACATTCATCGCGGCCCCGACAAAAGGATTATTATTTATTTCCTCACCCAGCGCCTCTTTCATGCCGGATAGGACATCCTTAGCCTGTCCGAGATTACCATTCGCGAGCGCCGTTTTAAGTTGCGAGTTAAACTGATCCAATCTCGCCTGTGTCGCTGGTGTCGCTGTCGCATTAGCTACCATGCTGTCCGACATCGACCTTAACGCATCACCCGCTGTTTCAGCCGGCTGCCTGCGCGCGTTCAACGCGCTTTCCATCATATTCATCGCATTGTTCAGGAACGGATTCGTCGTGACCTGTTCGCCTATCGTATCCCTCATCCTTGACAGCACTTGTGCCGCCCGCGCCAGGTTGCCCTGACGTAACTCTTCCTGGAACGTAGACATGGTCTCCGTCAAACTCGATTTTTCGTCGGCATCAAGGATCGCCTCATTCGCCACACTATCCGCCATCGCATTCATCATACCTTGCGCTGCCTGACTCATAGGAGCTTTATCAGCTACGATACCGTTCAAAACATTCATCGCCATGTTCATGTAAGGATTGCGCCCGGTCTGCCTTCCTAACGTACTTGTCATCTTCTGTAACATACTCTGGGCAACATCAAAATCATTGTTCTGAAGCGCGTCTTTAAGAGCCGCGGCATCACTTTCAAGGCCAGCTTGTTTTGTCTGGCTTAAATTTGCCTGCTCAACAACAGTATCAAGAACCTCGTTCAGCGCCGTTTCAGAAACGGCCTCCATAGACGCTTTCGGGGCAACGCTTCTCTCGAGGGCATTCATCGCTGTATTCAGGAATAAATTACTCTGCACCTGGTTTCCGAGAGTATCTCTCATAGACTGTAATGCCTCTTTGGCTTTCCCCAGGTTTCCTTGCGCCATCTCGGATTTGAACTGTCTGGCTGCCGCGTCAAGCGCTGTCCTGCCCTGTGCATTTGTATTGGCTGTCTGAACAACACTACTTACGATATTCTGCAATGCAGCCTGCGTGGTATGGTTCTCGGCCGCTTCGACCATTGCGGTGTCCTGCAGAACGTTCATCGCCATGTTAAGCGCGGGATTTTGCGATATCTGATCCTGTATATTATCTCTGATACTTTCCATTATGCCCATTGCGTTCTGGAAATTCCCCTGTAGTATCTCGGAACGTAAGCTCTGCACATCAGCCTGCAGTCGTGAAGCTGTATCGCCGCTTACCTGCGCTGAATCCGTTACACCCTGTATAAGCCTGTCCACCATCTGGAGCGCGGCCTGTGCCATCGGCGCCTCGTTCGATATCGCGCCTTCAAGCATATTCATCGCCGCGTTCAATAGCGGATTACCGTGCACCTGTTCTCCTAATGTATCCCTCATGCTTTCCAACGCGTTCTGCGCGCCGGTCAGGTTCCCGTTCTGCAGTTCATTTCTTAAAGTCGCGACATCCTGCTCTAACTGCGCGATCGCGCTCTGATTAAGATTCGGACTGGCCGCGCGCACGACCTGTTCCGTAACGCTATGGACAGCGGCTTGTGTAGTCGAAGTCTGCGCCGAAGCCTGCGCCTGTTGTGTAACGGCCCGGTCTATGGCTCCGACCGCCTGTTGTATCGTAGGATTATTCTTTACTTGATCGCCTAATTGAGCCCGCATGCTGTTAAGAGCCTGCCGCGCCGCACCGAGATTACCGGATTGCACAGCCTGCCTTAAGCTCGCCACGTCCGTATTAAATTGCGCTGCCGTATCACCGCTCACGTCAGCGTTGTTTACAATATTATCTACCATCGAATCGACGATATCCTGCGCTACCTGTACCTGCGGAGCTCCTTCCACGATAGCACCTTCAAGCATAGATACCGCGCGGTTCAGGATAGGATTATTGCTAAGCTCATCACCCAAAGTCGTTCTTACTCTGTCAAGCGCCGCACGAGCGCTGCCGAAATTACCGGCCGCGATACCGGAGCGCACCTGCTGGACATCCTGCTTTACGGAATCCAGTTGGCCGAGCGCGTTCTGCGCCACTCTATCCAGCGCCGCCTGGGCCGCTTCTTCCGCTGTCGGATTTACAAGCGTCTGTATCCTCTGATTTCTCTCGATCTGCTGGACTCTTTCTATATTATCAAGTTTTCCCTGCGCCGCCAGGTTCAACGCCTCCAGATTATTTTGTTTACCATTGACAAAACGCGCTATTTCATTCGATAAGTTCGGGGTACGCAGCATCGAGCCCAGGGCTCCCGCTACGCGTTCATTCATAACACTTGCCTTCATCTGCAGAAATGTTTGCGCCTTCCCCTGTGTTGCCTGGTCGACTTTATAGCTTTGCGCCACGCCTAAGTTACCCAACGCCTCTAGTGTTCGTTCAGCGCGAGAACCCGCAAAAAGCGTACGCGCGTTATTTGTCATAGCGGACTGTATCTCTCTGGCTATATTCTGGGCAACCGCTTCTCTGCCCTGGTCCGTATCCTGGCTATTGAACGCGTCGATAAGCTGGCCGGCCCTGGTGTCGCCTATTACTGCGCCGAGATTTGCCTCAAGGGCGGTGCCATGATCAAAGACTGCCTGGCCCATGCTCTGCGTATCAGTATCCATTGTAGTCAATATACCGTGGGCTTTAAGTATCTGGGCCGCGGCGGCATGCTGTCCTGCCCTCTCAAGAGCATTAGCAACACTCACAACATGCGCATCCGACATCATGCTGGTCGCGCGCGCGTCGAAGAACTGGAGAAGCGCGTTATTCCCTGTCGCCATCAAGGCTGACTCCATCTGCGACGCGAAGTGGTGGTCGCCTATCTGGCTGAACGCGTAGAACGAGTTAGCGAAGGACTCCATTGCTTTAGCGTAATCCGCCTGTCCTTCCGGCGTACTTCTAAGAGTATCTATCATATTACAAAGGACTTCAGCGCGTTCGGCCGGCAGGACCGCGTTGATGAGGGCCTTTTGCATCCCGGCTGTCGGAGCATGAGCTATAGCCATCCTGTCCACTGCCTGCGCGATATGCGAATCTTCGATCTCAAGGGACGGCGCGATAAAGTCATGTCCGAGCGCGTTCCCGACACGCTGCGCTAATGTATTGTCCTGGCGTAACGCCTGCACAACCGCACTATTCACACCCATACTTTCCAGAAGCGCCGGCGCGAGCTGGCCGCTATATAGTGTATTCACACCTAAAGCCGCAAGCGCCGTGTTAGTCTGCTGTGCCTGCGCGTGAGAGAATAATGTCTGGTTACTCGCTACCGCGTTATGGAGGGCCTGGGCTATCATACCATAATCATTACTGCCCGCTAACTGTGCCGCGGTACCAGCGTCAAATATAGCCTCGAGATTTCCTGCCATCCACGCCGTGCTTTGCGCAACACCCGGAGTAGGCGCTTGTCCGGCGACTTCCGCGCCCTGCTGTTCGAGCCTACCCTGTATCGTGGCTACGCTCGGCAGGTTGCCTTGCGCGGCCAAAGCGCTTATGTCAGCACCTGTCACAACACCGCCTAAGTAGATACTCAAGGCAAGGCGAGGCACATGCTGCGCGAGATTCTCCAGATTGAACGCGCCCGCCTCCGACCGCATAAGCTCACCCATTGCCTGCAGGGCCGCCCCGTTAAACGTCTGCGTAGCCGCATCGAACACCTGAACTCGCGCTAACGCGTTCATGAAGTTCTCTGTCCTGCTGCCGGAATTAGTCAACGTACGCACCACGTTCTGAAGGTTTCCGGGAGTCTTCTGCATCACATTACCTATTATCAATAATGATACCTGTTCGCTTATATTATCAAACTTCATCGTTCCCACTCTTGACTGCATATCCGCCGCTACCGCCTGGCGCACATCCTGGCCCATCGCGCCGATCGCCGCCATCACATCTAAAGACGCGCCCAATCCGTATGCGGCCGCTGTGTCATTATGCTTTACGGCAAGCGCAAACAATGAATTACCTATGATCCCGTTAAAATTCTCGTTTGTCACATTAAAGTTACCGATAGCAAGGTTCATTGCCATGCTGCGCAGGTCATTTCTGATGCCGTCACTGGCGCTAGTCCTCATCGACCTCATCGAATCGATGAATTTATTCGATACGCCCATCATGGCGAGCGCGAGATCCGCCTTTTCCGTTCCGCGCATGATAAGCGCGCCTGCGACAACGGCCCTTGACGCCTCGAAATTCTTGATGTTCACTTGCACAAATGGATTTGACGCCATGAGCTGGCCTAACGCGCGCATTCCTTCGACACCGACCACCGCGAACCCTCCGGCAATGCCAAGGCCTTTAAGATCACCTATATTATTAAGCTTCGCGAGCCGTTCTCCCATCTTCATCGAACTATTCATCCGCATGAGACTGCCTATGCACGCGTCAAGGTTCGCGTTACCCGTGGGTTTAAGATTACTAACTGTACCGCCGCTTTGCGTCAGGAATTGCTGCATTGCCTGCGCCGCGCCCTCATAATTACCCTGAGCGGCTCTTTCAGCGACAACTTCCAATAAATTCGCCCCTGCCACGCCTTGCTGCCTTAAATAATCCCCGACTTGTACCGCTCCGGCTGCGTTCGAAAAACCGCTTACCGCGTTCATCTGGCTGGCAAACCCCTGTATGGCGTCTGTCGTGGAGAACGCCTTGAAGTTGCCTGCGTTACCGCCGCTTCCGTCGATAACTTCAACGAGGTATTCCATCATGCTTTCCGGAGCATTCCTGAAAATTGTAGCCGCCAGGAACGGCTCCTTTATACCTTCCTCCCATGCCGCGCCTATTGAACGGCTTAGCACACTTGATTCGACCCCGCCGGTCATGAAGCTTATGCCTCTCCTGATAGCATTGCCTAATCTGATAAATCCTCTTATAAGAGATACATTGGCGACCATCTCCGGACCACCTATCACATAAAGCGCTGAAGAATTAAACGATTCAGAAGCGCCGCGTCCGAACGCGCCGACAAAAGCTCCTACGAACGGGCCAAGTATTTGGAATATGCCTACGAATTTCAATGATTGTGTGGTGAACAGCCCGTCCCCTACAGACTCAAATACGCCTCTGGAGCCAAATCCATACATCATGAGAGCCATATCCTGCCATAGCGGCAGGTTCGCGCCTCCCTTAAGCTTTTGCTGCCACTGCTGTATATCTCTTGCCGCGCCGGCTCCGACACCAAATGTCTCAAGCAATACTATAGTAAGCGACATAGTGAAGCCGCCTATCGCTTTAAGCTGAAGCGGCAGGAAGAAACCTATAGTAAGATACGAATTAGTAAGGGATTCAAGGGTAAACTGTCTCAGCCACATACCTGCTCCGCCCTGCGCCTGGAACACTTTCATATTACCCAGTTTATTCGCGACATAGTTAAGCAGACGTCCCGCACCTAATCCTTGAGCCGCAACTCCTTTTGTCGCTGCGTCGAACACCTTGGCAAATCCCGCGCTTACTCCTGGTGAAAGCAGACTGAAGAGGAACATGGATAACCCGGTCTCATACATGGTCTTAAGGTTAAAGAGGGATTGGTTCCCCGGCTTGCCGTCGCGGCCTGTCGCGAGGTCCAACACCGATGTCCATAATGTATATCCTATCATCCATGAAACCGCCGCCCGCCTTGCCTTCAATAGATTTTCAAACTTTGTCGCGTGTCTGGCAGCCGTACCTATTACAAATCCTAATCTCGCGAATACGCCGCCTGTGACGAACTGTCCGCCCTTCCAACCGGCGCTTATAGGTGTCCACACAGCGCTCGCGAACTTTGAGAGCGCCTGCTTCAACCCTTCTTTCCATATCGTTTTTGCCGCAGAACCGATAGTTGTAAGTACCGTAACCACAGCTGACCAGATCATACCACCAGCCCCAGCCAGGACCAATCCTGCGCCTTTTAAGGACGACACTAATCCACGCCCGGTCAGGGCTAACAGCGAACGCACGACATGGAATTTACCGGTGAAAAATCCCTGCGCAACCATACCTAATTTTGCACCGAAACTGTGAACCCTGCCGGTAGCTTTAAGTATACGCGCGCCGCTCTTCAATGCGGACGCCGCGCGCCAACCCTGTTTTATATTGTTTACAAACGTGCCGACAGATGTAATATTTTTGAAGAACGTAGCCACTCTCGATAAGGTATGGCTCGCAAATAGCCTCATACCAGAGGAGAGATTGAACATGGCTTTATACCCAGGCAGAACAGCCGATTTTACATTCTGGATACCTTTAAACCCGTCCTTAAATCCCGCAAGCGCGCCTCTTACTCCTCCCTGTTTCACAAAGTTACGGATATTGCCGAATGCCTTGCCCACAGCACTCAGAATGCCGACAGATACCCACGCGCCGGCAAATACCAGCATAGCTGTATTTATATCAAAGCTCTTTCCAGCTATAACGGCATACGCAACTGTCGCAATTGTCGCGACAGCCAATCTTAACATCACATTTAATAATAGCTTACCGGCAGTCTTTGTAGCGCCTCCGATCCCGGCCGTAAGTATCAACTCAGCTACCATGAAAGCGAACATGATACCTTTTTCATACGGTTTAAGTTTACTCGCGCTGTGTATACCGAACGCGCCGCCGCTTCCGGCAAAACCTCCGGACAGATGCACCATGAACGCGCTTAGTATATTGACGGCTTCAAATAATACAGCCCAACCGAAACTGCCTTCCGCTTTTCCGGCTAAGAAATCTGTTATCGGATTCCCGGCCGTCCACATTAACATACCTTCAAGGCCAAAGGTTTCCTGCATAGACGATATAAGGTCTCCGGCGCCTGAATAATATCCGACAAGCCCGCCTATCGCGCCGCCTATAAAGAAAGCCCCGATAACCGCTGCTGTCAACCAAAGGCTCTGGCCGGCCGTAAATGGGGCAAGCAACACTCCTATCACAGCGCCGGCAATGGCTCCCAACCAAGCCGCGGTGCCGCGGTTCGCTTCTTTCGCCACCGCTGAAAGGACAAGCTCATTTCCTATCTTATAAGAACCTTTTGTAACTATACTTAGAGTATCCCCGGATCCCAGATAGTGTGTTTCAACGGCCGTGCTTGGCAGCACATGCTCGATAGTCAAAGAACCGCCGCTTCTATTGACTATATTCGCACCTTCCATCCTGGTCGAAAGCACACTATTCTTTATTTCCATCTCGCCGCCCATGAGGACAACAGGCCTGCCGTTGCCATCGCGTCCCTGCCTGACGACGTACATATTCGTGACACCTGTCTTCTGCGGGGCCGCGCCTTCTTCGCCGCCTGATGAGCCGTCTTTCGGCGGATCGATCATCGTAAGACTGGTAACAAGCCCCAACCCTTTATTTTCGTCAACCGTCACGGTGAATTTTGAGACGTTCACAAGGAGCTGTCCGCTGGCGCTAAGGTCAAATGATATGTTTTCCGCAGGTATGAGCACTTCAAACTCTTTGCCGTCTATTACACCAACAAGCCGGCTGTCCGCTCCGCCTTTAAGGTCGGAAACAAAATCCTGTATCACACCTGTTGTATTCATCGCGAACCAGTCGCTGTTTATCTGTAATTGTGTACCGGGGTTACTGTTGTCCATCAGCATGACACGTGTCAAGGTACCTTCCGCTGTCATTATTTCATATCCGCCCCAGTTCTGTCTTACAGACCTTAATTGGACAACGCCGTTCGAATCATATTTCGCCTCCCACTTATAATGTCCGCCCCAGTATTCCACACTCTCCTGTGAGGCGTCTGTCCTCTTAATATGAGCGGTGAATTCGTTCTTAGCCTTGAACATGCCGTTCGCCATCATCTCGATATTGCCCTGAGAATCGAACGTCATACCGCCAAGTGTGCAGCCGGCATTTACTGTTATCTCCGCCCCTTCGGCAAAGGCAAGGCATGCATTATTAACATATTGAACGTCCCCGTGCGATTTGAACAGGTTCGATTCACCGTCAATTCGCCAGATCTCGTGACTTGTCTTGGTGGTAGCCTGGGAATACCCTCCGCCGACCCCTCCGCCCTGACCGGCTGAACGGACTAATTGATCTCCGCTTACGACGCCGGTGAACATGAGGTCTCCTAGACTATTAGCCGACAAGGTCCCTTCTTTAACGCTTGCTCTGAATATGGCATCACCATGCGTACTTAGCACTTCCGTGCCCTTCATATCCATATTAACCGTTATCGCACCGTCCGTGAGCGTAAAGTCGACCGTTGACACCTGTATATCGATATCAGCTATGTGTAATCCGCCGAACTGTACCAGATACTTTCCGCTTGTCTCACTCGTCCATGCGCGAAGCGCTACCATATCTCCTTCCGCGTCAAATAGCGGAACAACGCCTTCACCGCGCAGGAATCGGTACCCGGTATCTTTGTTGCCGGAACGTTCTTCCGAACCTGTCAGCAAACCGTCGGCGTTACGTTCGAGTTGAGCGATGGCGGCCTTTTGTTCAGGCGACTGATTAAATCTTTGTTCGTCATTTCTACCGAGAATGAATGACGATATATTCAGGCTTATCTGTTTTCCTTCTTTGTCAAATACGGCGCTGAGTGTAAGGTTGCTGTCCTGCCCGACATTGCCAGCATATGTAAGCATCACATTATCGCCGGACCTCTCCACACCCGTTATCTCATATCCGTCCGTGAAGGCGCCTGCGAATTCAAGAGTTGCTGTCCTGACATTAGTCCTGCCGATAATAAGGCTTCTCGCCCCACTGCCGGTCTCCTGTGAAAGTGTCAGCGTGATCGATTTCTTAGGATCCACGTTAAAAAACTCGACCTGGCCCGTATTCGTCTCATCCGCGTAGAAATCTATACTAGCTAGTTGTTGAGACGTAAACAATCCTGTTCTTCTGTAACGGTCTTTCAAGTCCTCGATCTGTTCCTTCGTCAACCACTTGGTCAATCCGGCTACTATGACCTTTGCCGCGCCTGTAGTCCCGTCCGCGCTCATGGTAGCTTCCCCAAGCCTTCTGAACGAGTAATCAACGCCGCCAGGGGTAAATATACGGTCGCCGACCGTAGCAAGGAGGAACTCCCCGTTTTCACCAAGCAGACTGGATGCGTACGCGTTTCCTTCCATAGTTATAAGGACGGAGAATCCGTAGGTCTTGTAGAACTTATGGAGCAATGCTATCGCGGCGTCTTCATTTGTACCGCTGAAGGCATCCATTAACTCCTTACCTTTAAGATCGATCACCATTAGATTCTGGGTGACTGCCTTGCCGTCGATAGTCCTTGTCTGCGTCCCGAACATCCCGTTTACCGATATGCCGTTTATTCTCGCGAAATCAAAAATACGTATGTATAGGGTTATGCCGCCTGTGCTCATGAACGGTACGATCAGGGTCTTAAGCTCATCAAAAAGCGTCCCGAATCGTTCCATTGCGGTCGCCTCAATAGCCGCGAGGTCTTCCTGGCTCTTGAGGTCATCGGTCGATATCTCCACCTTCGGCATGGCCAGTATAGCGTCGATGATATGCGGTGTTTTGCTTGCTCTTAAAAGGGATGCGTCTATGGCCTCTTTCGTACTTCCTTCAACACGCGGCCCTTGCATCCAGACTGAGCGGTACTGCATACCGAACGGCAAGCTGAGCTTTGCCATGCCTGAACGCAGGAGTATATTATAATGAGATACGATCACCTTAAATCCGTCCAACGTCCTGACATTGGCAGTATACGCGCCTGTCAGTGAATGTATCGCGCCCATTGCTTTTATCGCAAGCGCAGCCGGCATTATTTCAGGAGCGATCGCGTGCAGAAAACCCATTACAACCACTTTCGTGCCATCCGCGAGTGTCGCGTATGTCTGTATACTGCTTAACACCACCTTTACCCCGCCTATCATACCTAAGACCTGCGTCTGGCCTGTAAGCGACATGACGCGCCTTAAGCGCGATACGACGTTATAACGGGTAAGGCCTTCCAGCCTGCTTGCGATTGAAGCCAGCGAGAACAAGCCTTCCTTCTCGCCCTCCTCCGTCTTGGAATATTCCATTGTCGCATCGAACAGGAATCGGCCTTGCGAGTCTTTCTTCCAATCCTTTTCCTTACCGAGCAATCCGAAGACCACCGCGATACCCTTGATCGTCCCTGTAAGGGCGCGCAAGAGCGGATTCTGCACATCTTTAAGTTTCCACTTATACCCGGAGATAAGACGCACTTTAAGTTCAGTCTTATATACCGCGTCAAACACATATTCAATATTCGATAATCTGAGGCCTCCGATATCATATACCCTGTTCAGGTAATACCCTTCCTTGTCATCGGCGCTATAGACCAGGCGTTTCCACATCTTCGCCTTGGTATCATAGAAATTGGAGAACGTGGTCACGCGCTGAACGTTATAATCATCCTGTGATATGATCTGTAACGGCATGCCGAGCTTCTGCATTCGTTCCATTTCGCTAAGCATCGTCTCGCGCATGTTCTGGACGGAAAGATCGACATCTATATATTCATAAGTCCCGTCTTCTTTTCTCGGGCCGCGGGCGCCGCGCTTATCGGTGTAAAGCTTCTTCTCATCGTTGAAATAAACGAACGCGCCGGAAGAGAGATCGGCTATGACATCCAATCCGTATGTGATCGAACCCTGCCCGAATTTCCTTATATTGGTTATCTTACCCTGCCTGTCCCTCTCATATTGTTCGGTGACACCTTCCGTAAGATTGGACACCTCGTAGTCAAAACCCTTCTTGTAATGTTGCATGCTGAGGAACGCCCTGTTGCGCGTGGTGACCGTATCGCCGTCACTGTGATAAAGGCCGAGCAGTTTGAAGTAGCTCTTGCCTGTGCGCTCAAGGACGTCGTATGTCTGATCGTTCGTAAATTTGTTGACATCGGGCTTAAAGTATTCCGCGAACTGGTGTTTCGCGTAGATATGGAGGTTGTTCCTTCCGTCTGCCGCGCCGCTTAAGGCGTCTGTCCAGCTTGATCCCGGCAGGCCGTTCTCGATATAATCACGCGCTCTCTTTATGGTTTCCTCATAGAACTCGGTCTGTGTCGTTAGAAGATTCAGCGAATCGTTCCAGAGATTATCTATATTCACGTCTTCCCCGGACAACGACGAACGTATAAGTGCCTTCCGCGCTCCCGTATCTCCCGCGGCGTTGTATGACATAAGCTTTACGATGTTGTTGGTAAGTGTCTTTTCTATACCGTACATCGTATTGGAGAACGTTTTTACGTCTTCCTTGAACAGCGTAGTCAGGCAAATCTTATCATACGCTAAGTTACCGTCACTCAAGGTATATGTGCTGTCCGCGGGGATGACGCCATGCGCCGCGCTCAGTATGACACCTCCGTCATAGTATCCGTCGATCGGCTCTACGTTTCCGGCATAGTCATACTGCAGAAGTTCCATTTTCTCGATCTGGGATATCTTACCCGTGACAGCCGAACTGAAACTCTTGATCGCCTGGTCAATGGCGTCGTTATAGGCATTAAATGTCGCGCCGCCGCCGCTTACGGAAGGTTTCTCGGTAGCGCCCTCGATAAGAGAGCCGCGCTCGACATCATATTTCGCCAGGGCACCGGCAGAATCACTGCCGCTTGCCGTAGCGGTCGAGCTTCCCGCGTCCTTGTCAGTTTGTCCGTGTAAGAACCATTTGTCCGCAAGTTCACCCTTTACCTTCTTATCATACGTTCCCTTTAATTCAGCGTATGTGGTTTCCCCCGTACCCGTACCGGTCACTTTATATTGCGAGTACCTGCTGTCGCCGACAACGCTTCTGGAATATGTCAGGCCTGTCTGAGTGTTTATCAAAGTGTTCTCGTCGCCATACTGCTTATACTGGTAAGAGCCTACGCTCTGGCCCGTGATGGTAGCGATGATGCGCTGCGCCTCTAATTCCAGTTCCGTATCGACCGCGTTGAACGCGTCGCGCGTGAGTTCCTCAAGTATCTGTTTACCCATATACGCGTTTCTAAGGCGTTCGTCATCAGAGTAGGCGTAATTATCCATATGATATTTCCATCCATCCGTAGCCCACCAACTCATGTAGAACTCGCCCCTCTTGGTCTCGTAATTCAAGCCCGCCGTATCAGTGAACGCTGTCAGGTGTTGTATGATGCGCTCCATGGTATTGGAATATTCATAGAAGTACTCATCGACCCTTGCCTGCCGCACAATCTCAGCCATTATGCCCATCATCCAGTATCTATTATAGGTAAGCCAGTGCTGATGCATGCCCAGCCCCATGGCTTTCATGAACTCCTGTATCTTCTTGAATACAGCGGCGCCGAGTTTTTCAGCCGCGGTATTGGTCTTCATGATACCCGGGGATGCCGCTTTCTTGAACTCATCATAGCTGTACGGCACCCACGTACCCGTTTCCGGACTGTCAAAGAATCCGGTCCTCTTCATCTGGCTGCTTGCCAGCGCATTGACAAACGCGGTCAAGGTCTTCGAATAATCCTGGAGCTGCGTCGTCGTCTTACCTTCGTATGCGCTCCATATGGGCGTCTCCGCGGCGCGGAATTTACTGAAATACGTATCTATCGCTTCCATGTGGCTTGTATAGATCGTCTTCAATCTCAGATTATTATCAGATTCATATTCTTTCTGCAGATATTGCTTATAGAAGAGAGCCCCGTCATATCTCTCCACCATGAGGTCAAACACAGAATCATACTGTTGAGTGAGCTTTGTGAGCAACCCGCCTTTTATGAACTCACGTTTTTCCTCCTCACTCATGTAGAGGGTGAGGTCCTTCAGTATACCGTAGAGCCTGTCAGCCACTTTTTTGTTCGCCACCAGGTCGCTTATATCCATCTTCGTTGTCGAGCCTAAGAGGTAGAGTTCAATAGCGTTGCGGTGAGCTTCCCTATAACGCCTGATCTCGTTTATATTACGCTCATATTCACGTTCCGATATTATTCCCGCCAGATAACTTTCGACGTTCTGCATAAGTTCATAAGCGTATAACTCCTCTATTTTTTTATACAATTCCGCCAGGCGGCGGCCGCCCATACCGACCTTCGCGGCATAGTCCCTGTAAGACGTCTCTTCCTGATAATCGAACGCGTCCCGTTCGCTTTCCTCGACATGGTCATAGTTCTCATCCTTGTATTCATCGTCAAAGAGTTTTCCGGCGTGTGTCCTGAACTTCATATGCACGAACTTTTCATCATCCTTAATAGCCGAAGCAGCCAGCGTATTTACCAGATACCTGTCCCACGCCTCACCGCGTTTTACCAGCATATAGAAATTGCCGTTTTCTTTTATGACACGATAAGTATTGATGCCGTCCG
>JBDRBZ010000035.1:0-6467 GCA_043822175.1 Candidatus Omnitrophota bacterium | reverse complement strand
GTCCGAAAACTTGATTCCCTTATCCACCATCAATCCCTCTACCTGGTGAAACATAAATGAATGAGAGGCATCCACGGCGTCGGGCCTGTATACGCGGCCAGGCATGATGGCCTGTATGGGCGGTTTTTCTTTTTTCATTATTCTTATCTGAACCGTTGACGTATGGCTTCTCAAAAGCGCTTTATTCCCCACGTAGAACGTGTCAAACGCGTCCCTGGAAGGATGCTCAAGGGGGATGTTCAACGCCTCAAAATTATTGTATTCGGTTTCTATCTCCGGACCTTCGGCAATTTTAAACCCGAGCGAAATGAAGATCATGTTTATACGGCGCATGGTTTTCGTCAAAGGATGCAAAGACCCGGCCCGTGCCCTGACACCGTCTGCCGTAACGTCCAGAAATGCCTTCTCCCCTTCCGAAGCGCCGAGCGAGGATCTCTTCTCTTCGATGCAGGCCTGGATCCTGCTCTTAAGCTCGTTCAGGGCCCTGCCCACACCGGCCTTATCCTCGGATGAAAGGGACGGTATCAGCTTTGTCACGGAGGCGATTTCCCCCTTGCGGCCCAGGTACCGCACGCGTATTTCCTCGACCTCCCGGCCTGATTTGACGCCGCTTATGTCGTCATGAAATCGGCTCTCGATGTTTTTAAGTTTTTCTATCACCGCTTATTTATGCTCCTTCTTGAACTTGTCGATATCCTCGTTCGAGCCGAGGACCACGAGTATGCTGTCCGCGTCAATTACGTCACTGGCTTTCGGCGACATGTTTATTGCCTCTGTTTCGCACTTTTCACCGTTTTTGGCGTCTGTTTTTACCCGCCTCTTTATGCCTATAACGTTAAGCCCGTACCGGGCCCTCACGTCTATTTCGCGCAGGTTTTTCCCCAGAAAACTCTGCGGCGGGATCAGTTCGGCTATGCTTGAATCGTCCGAGAGCTCTATATGTTCTATCACCTTGGAAGCCATAAGGCTGTTGGCCACCCTTATCCCCATTTCCCTCTCCGGCAGAACGACCCTTGTCGCCCCGATTTTCTCCAGCAGAAGTTTCTGTTTCTCGTCCTGGGCCTTGCACACGATCTGCTTTATACCGATTTCTTTGAGGTTCATCGTCGTGAGGATGCTCGCCTTCAAGTCGTTGCCTATGGCGCACACCGCGATATCGACGCTATCGATGCCCACGGCCCTGAGCGCCTTGATGTCGGTGGCGTCAAGACATACCGCCTGTGTCACGGAATCCGACATGTCCTGGACAATACCCTCATCCGCGTCTATGGCAAGCACCTGGTGTTTTTTTTCGCTCAAGGTAAGCGCTACGCTTGCCCCAAATCTTCCGAGACCTATCACGGCAAATTGCCTCATTCGACACCTCCTACCCGACCATTATTCTCTCTTCGGGATATTTGAAAACGGGCTTCGCATTGTCCAGCGCCACGGACAGGGCGACCGTAAGGGGCCCGACCCTGCCGACAAACATTGTGATACTGATCAGAATCTTCCCGGGAATGCTCAAATACGGGGTAATGCCCGTGGAAAGCCCTACTGTACCGAAGGCCGATGTCACCTCAAAAAGGACCCGCATAAAACCGTCTTTAACGTGCGTGAGGTATTCCCGTTCCGTAATAAGCAGTACCATTGTCGCGAAAAATATCCACGACGCGGCGATAAAAACTATGGCAAGGGCCCTGTTCATGACTTCGGCCGGAATGGTCCTCCTGAAAGCGGTTACCTCTCCCCTGCGGCTTATGATAGACGCCATGCCCGCGAGGAGCACGCCGAACGTGCATGTCTTTATTCCTCCCCCCGTGGATCCCGGCGACGCGCCGATAAACATGAGAAACATCATACCCATCAATGTGGGCCTTAAAAGGCCGTTTATATCCACTGTATTAAATCCTGCCGTACGCGTGGTGACGGATTGGAACACCGAGGCCAGTAATTTATCTTTTACGGGCATTCCGGAGAACGCGTTATTGTTTTCCAGAAGCAGGATAAAGAGGCTGCCCAAAACGATCAGTGTCAGGGAAACGCTGAGCGCCATTTTTGTCTGTACGCTTATATGCCTGACAGGGCTGCGCAGCATAAAGCATTTCGGCAGCTCGTGAATAACCAGAAACCCTATGCCGCCGAAAAAAATAAGCGTTATCATTATCAGATTGATATACGGATCCCCCGCGTAAGCCGTAAAGCTGTTTCCGAAAAGCGAAAACCCCGCGTTGCAGAATGCCGACACTGAATGGAATACGGAGCTGATAAAGGCCTCTGCGGGAGGCGCTTTATACACGAATACCCACCTTAAAAAAAAACATGCCGCCCCGAGGAGTTCTACGCTGAAAGTTATAAGCAGTATATACTTTATAAGGTGCCTCAACCCCTCGATCCGCTGCTGGTTAAGCGCCTTCTGGATAACAATATTATCTTTCAGCGTAAGCTTGCGCCCCATAATAATGGCAAACAGCGTGGAAAACGTCATTATGCCCAAACCGCCTATCTGGATAAGCGTAAGCATAACGGCTTTTCCCGCGAATGAAAAAAAGGCGCCTGTATCCTTAACCACAAGTCCGGTCACGCAGACAGCGCTCGTAGCCGTAAATACGCTATCGATAAGCGAGATCCTGGAGCCGTCATTCACCGAAAACGGCATATATAAAAGAGCGGCGCCCGCTAATATCACGACGAAAAAGCTTAAGGCAACGATCTGAGGCGGCCTCAACGTCCCTGCCATATGAAAACACCTCTCCCCGGGGCTCTTCCTTAACCCGTCACGGACTTTACTATCTCTTTGAAGGCCTTCTTATCGGTGACGGCGAGATCGGCCAGCACTTTTCTGTTCAATTCTATTTTTGCCTTCTTCAGGCCGCCCATGAATTTCGAGTATGAGATACCTGCTTCTTTGCATGCCGCGTTTATGCGCGATATCCACAGGTTGCGGAAAAGCCTCTTTTTCTGCTTCCTGTCCCTATAGCTGTAACACATGCCTTTCTGCACGGATTCTTTAGCGGTCCTGTAAAGTTTTGACCTGCCGCCGAACTGGCCCTTTGCCTTTTTCAGCACCTTTTTTCTGCGCCGCCTTGAGGCGACAGCCCATCTTACCCTGGTCATATAACCTCCTTATGCCTCGTAACTGCGGTCATCCATAGGGCATAAGCTTTCTTATCAGCTTATCTCCCCATCCGGCCAAACCCGTAACCCGACGCATGTTTCTTTTTCTTTTTCTGGATTTCTTTGTCAGAATATGGCTCTTGCCCGCCATCTGCCTCCTGGCCCTGCCTTTTTTATTGAGCTTAAACCTCTTGGCCGTCCCCTTGTTGGTCTTGAGTTTCGGCATGTAAATACCTCCATATCATTGAGAAAAAACACCCTTGCTAAAATTTCATTATGCGAAACAGAATAAGGGGCCTTAAGTCCGCGGCCCTATTTCCTGGCCTTCAACACCATGTTCATGAATATCCCCTCGAGCTTTGGCGCGGCCTCAAGCTCTCCTATCGGCGCCAGATCAGAGGCGAATCTATTCATGATGTTCATGCCTATTTCCCTGTGCATCATCAGCCTGCCCCTGAACATCATGGAGACTTTTATCTTGTCCCCTCGCTCAAGGAATCTCTGGGCCTGATGCAGCTTTACCTGGTAGTCGTGTTCTTCGATTTTCGGCCTGATCCTGATTTCCTTCACATGGGTTACGTGCTGTTTCTTCCGGGCTTCTCTTTCCTTTTTCTCCTGTTCATACTTGTACTTCGAATAATCCATGATCCTGGCGACGGGCGGCCTGGCATCCGGGGCCACCTCCACAAGGTCAAGTCCCGCGTCCAGGGCCTTTCGCATGGCATCACGCGTATCCATTATGCCCGCCTGAGCGCCGTTTTCGTCTATGACACGCAACTCCCTCACCCTTATCCTGTGATTAACCCGTAAATCCCTCTCCTTCGTAATAAACCGCCTCCTTTCCTTCTCGTTACTTTTTTACGGAACAGTATTCTTTTTTTTCGATCTCTGCCTTTATCATATCGGTAAAACCCTGTATGTCCCGGGCCCCGAGATCCCCTTTATGCCTGGATCTTACCGCGATTTTTCCGCCTGCGGCTTCCCTCTCGCCTACGACAGCCATGTAGGGTATTTTTTGCGTTTCGGCGTCTCTTATCTTTTTCTGCATCTTCTCTGTCCTTGCGTCGACTTCTGCCCTTATACCTTCTGAACGCAGCTTGAGACATACGGATTCGGCATAATCATTCTGTTTGTCTGTTATCGGTATCATGGTTACCTGCGTGGGCGCAAGCCACAGAGGGAATGCCCCGCCGTAATGCTCGATGAGGGCCCCCATAAACCGCTCCATGCTGCCCAAAATCACCCGATGCAGCATAATGGGACGCTTTTCCGAGCCGTCCGTATCCGTATACTTTAGGTCAAAACGCTCCGGCAGCGCAAAATCGCATTGTACGGTAGCGCATTGCCATTCTCTGCCGAATGCATCCTTAAGTTTTATATCTATCTTGGGGCCGTAAAACGCGCCCTCTCCCTCATTTACGTCGTACGCAATCCCCTTTCCCTTGAGGGCGGTTTCGAGGGCGGCCGTCGCGCTGGTCCAGTCACCGTCATTCCCTATGGATTTTTCCGGGCGCGTGCTTAATTCAACCGAAAAATCGTTAAACCCGAATACTTTCAGCGTTTCAAGGATAAAATCTATCACCTTTTTTATCTCACCTTCCGCCTGTTCCTTAAGGCAGAAAATATGTGCATCGTCCTGCGTAAATCCCCTGACTCTCAAGAGGCCGTGCAGCACACCGCTCTTTTCATGCCGGTAAACGGTCCCGGGTTCAAAAAGCCTCAAGGGGAGATCCCTATAGCTTCTTTTCCTGGACTGGTATACGAGTATGTGCCCGGGGCAGTTCATCGGTTTTACGGCAAATTCACTGCCTTCTATGTCAAAAAAATACATGTTTTCGCGATAGTAATCATAATGACCCGACTTCACCCAGATATCGCTTTTTAGAATATGCGGGCTTATGACAAGTTGGTAATCGCGCCTCAAATGCTCTTTTCTCATGTATTCTTCTATTATCGTCCTGATAAGGGCCCCTTTCGGATGATAAAGCACAAGCCCGGCGCCGACTTCGTCATGGAAGCTGAAAAGGTCAAGCTCCCGTCCGAGTTTCCGGTGATCCCTCTTCTTTAATTCCTCGCGCATTTTCAGGTATTTGTCCAGCTCATCCTGCGAAAAGAAAGCAGTGCCGTATATCCTCTGCAGCATCGGGTTGGTCTCTATCCCGTGCCAGTATGCCCCGGCAATGCTCAGCAGCTTCACTGCCTTTATTTCACCCGTGGACTTAACGTGAGGGCCGCGGCACAGGTCTGTAAAGGCCCCGTGACTGTATAGCGTAACTTTATCTTCGGCTATCTCATTCAGCAGCTTCACTTTATAGTCTTCTCCCCGGTCACTGAAAAGCTTTACCGCATCTTTCCGGGGCATCTCGCGGACAGTAAAGGGCGTGTCCTCTTTTATGATCTTCCTCATCTCTTCTTCGATGCGGGTAAGGTCGGCTTCCTCAAACGGCTTAACAGTATCAAAATCATAATAAAACCCGTCCGCTATGGCCGGGCCGATGCCGAGCCGGGTTCCCGGGAATAACCGCTTGACAGCGTCCGCAAGCACATGCGAGGCGCTGTGCCTCAGTATTTCCAAACCGTCTGTTTTATTCTTCATAGGGTAATAACCATCCTGGTGCCGGGAGCCGGATTTGAACCGGCACGGTCCCGAGGGACCATGGGATTTTAAGTCCCAGGCGTCTGCCAATTCCGCCATCCCGGCGGTTGCCGGATTTTTCCTGCGCGATAAACTGCTTAATGGTGGGCGGTATAGGACTCGAACCTATGGCCTTTTGCATGTCAAGCAAACGCGCTAACCAACTGCGCCAACCGCCCATAATATCCACGAGCCTTGCTGATCCTGCTATCCAAAAATGGACGTCTAATATAGCAAATTTCCAGCGGGGTGTAAAGGATATTGTGAGGTACATCCCTGCTATTGCCGGCATCATTATCCGTCAACCAGTCTCTGCAGCAAATCCACAACCCCATGCCCCAATGCCAGGTAAAAGCTGTTAACCGGCAGCACGGAGAGGCGGGGCAGGCTTCCGCTGAATTCACCGAGCGTGCTTGTCCCGAAAACCACCTGTTTAAAAAAAGCTATTACCGCCAGCACAAAAACCGGAAGAAAGTAGCAGTAGAAAAAAAAGAAAAACACTGTCGGCATTGCCTGCGGGAATCTTATATTATGCTGCTTGCTGACAAGTTTCATTGCCCTCCCCCTTATTATGACTCAAGGCATATTGTAACAGGCCCGCTGTTGATGAGGCAGACATCCATGCGGGCCCCGAAAACGCCTTCTTTCACGTCCACGCCGTACTCTTTCAGGAAACCGTTGAATTTGCGCCACAACTCAACTGCTTTTCCCGGCCCGGCAGACAATTCAAAACCCG
>JBDRBZ010000034.1:0-5884 GCA_043822175.1 Candidatus Omnitrophota bacterium | reverse complement strand
CATCAGGACCGGATACTGTATCAAATGGCAGAAACTCGCCTTTCCGTAAGGGTTGACATAAAAATCCTTCCTTTCAAGAATACAGGCCTCGAGCGGACCACGACCGCTGTCAGACCGCACACATACGGTTTTCTCATCATCGTCAAAAAACGGGTACCTGCCAAGAACAGGCATGTCCACACCGACGACATCCTCCGGATCAAGCCTCTCGGCCGATATAGAGGCGTTTCTTTCCGCATCACCGCATGCTGATAGATGAAGCCAAGCGGCGCCGATTCTGTAATGCCGGCTTAAAGTGCGCGCCAACTCTATCATAGCCTTGTACTGGTGAAAATTACTTTTCATGGGAACAATCTGAACGATAAACCCGGCCCCCGCCTCCCTAAGATAAGACAGCCCTCTCATGGTCTCTTCAAAAGATCCCGGCCGCTGCGTTACATAATCATGCACATCGGATGTAGCTCCGTAAAGGGCGACCATTTTCATGCCGGGTCTCTTCATGAGCTTAGCGATCTCCGGAGTTATCAAGGTACCGTTTGTGTTGAGCGAATACCCTGCTGAACTTGCGGTAATGTAAGAAAATATCTCCTCAAAATCGTCCCGTAGCATGGGTTCTCCGCCCGATAATTTCCATCTGCGACACCCCATGGACCTCGAGTCTTTGACTATTTTTATAATTTCGTCGTAAGTGAGTTCATTACTCCTGTGTTCGGAATCGCGCGGGATACTGACCCAGCAGTGGCGGCAGTTATTGTTACAGCGGTAGGTAATATCCAAGCCGCATTCCAGGGGAAGACGCAGCCGTTTTGTCAGTTTTGCCGATTCAACATACTGTGACATAGGACACCTGTCTTTTTCACGGCCTTGCCGACAAATTCAGCAAGGCTTCTGGAATAAATATAGCGCCGCATCAGGAATCCAACTATCAACTTATCCCTAATGCCTTTCGGAGCCTTAAATATACACTGCTCATTAATATACCGCGAAATAAGACCAACCGGGATATTGCCGGGCCTCAGCATACCAATAATATCACGCCCGACATCCGTCCGGAACACGTCACGGGACAATAAGAGCGCAAAATACAGGCTAGGCCTTAATCCATATCTATCTGTATGGTCCGCCACGGCATCCCAGTCGATGACCCTCCCGAACCCGGATACCAGCATATGTATATCAAGAACATATTTCAGCTGGACAAATTCAAGCGGTGTTATTGAAATAAGGCTCAGGTATATAAGCGCATCCTCCTTGGCCATTAACGGGATATATCTGTCTCCCACAGGCACCGGACCGGAACGTTCCCATATATCATCCATATCTTCTTCCGTAAAGAATCCCCTGATATACGTATGCAGTTCCACGGATTTATAAGCGCTGCCACGGCCGTCCGCGTGAAACGAAAAATGTCTTTTAGGGACCATGGCGGACGGATGCAGAAAATCTCTTTCAATCTCCCTTCTGCCTTTGACCGGATACCCCACAGACATTATAACGGAGCCGGCCGCGTCACAGTCGGCGGCATGGACGATAAAATCTAAATCCGCGGATATCTGCCTTAGCCCCACATCGCCATACAAGACATTACCGAATGCCGGACCTTTAATCGGCATTACCACTATGCCGCTTTCCTTCATAACAGACATTATCCTGAACATTTCATTCTCAAGCCCGAGGTTCTCTTTGAGGTTTATTATGTACATATCCTTCAATTTTTGAAAGAACTCGGGGGGAACAATGTCAAGATACGATTCGGATATCCTGGAATAAAGAAATGGTAATATCTTGTGCCTCGCGGCGATATCGCATAGGCGCTGCCAGCCGCCAGCGTCAAGACGGTTTAATCGATCGGTCACGGCTCGCGGATCAATTCCGGTTTTAAGAATCTGGGAGAGGCAATCATACGTCATGGGATAGGAACAACCATCCATCTTCTCAACAGAATCCTATGTTTTTGAGAATAGAAAACCGAAATTACATTGCCGGTTTCCTATTTTGCTTAAACTGGCGGAAGGGGAGGGATTCGAACCCCCGGTGGGCGTAAGCCCACAACGGTTTTCAAGACCGCCGCATTCAACCGCTCTGCCACCCTTCCGTTGTCAGGACTCTCCGGTTACCAGCCTATCCCACAGACGCGAATAGATATCACCGGACGATTCAAGACCTTTCATCACGAACTGAGTAAAAGACAGTTCCTTTATCAGGATAGAGAATACAAGAAAAATAATGGCTAAATTCGCCACGTAAATAACTGTCAGCGAAAACGCGTACCCTGAATTCGCTATGTCAGGCTGTTTCAGCTTTATTATTTCGGCTGTCATTATAAGATGCATGCCGAGCGAAAAACCGAGTATTAACGCGTAATATTTGAAAAAATCAGCATCAGCGAACCAATATCTTACCACAGGTATCATAAAAATCAATACGAGCGTGTAAATAGGCACGAAATACGGGCTCAATTCTATGAAAACGTTCGTCTTAGAGGTGGTTACACTGCCCCCGTCATTGGTTATGCTGAAAGAGGTCACGTGCCCGCCGCACATCCACGTAGCTATAATATGGATGGCCTCGTGTCCCAGCGTATAGAGATAGACGGGTTTCCAGAAAAGGATATGCATGAGCATGTACAGGATTATGCCCCACAGGAAAAGGCCCATGTTTGAGCTTATGTAGCTTACCTCGGAAAGCATGGAGCAGAAAACTTTTGAGAAACCCACGGCCACCGGCAGGGCGACAATACCGATAATATTTTTGAGGGCCTTGTTCATATCAAAGTTTATCCGTAAATTAACCTATGCGGGCCATGCCGTCCATATACGGCCTTAAGGCCTCCGGCAGGTGTACGCTGCCGTCTTTATTCTGGTGGACTTCCAGTAACGCTATCACAAGCCGCGCGAGCGCGACCCCTGAACCGTTAAGTGTATGCACATACGACGGTTTCTTTGCATCATTTTCCCTGTATCTGATGTTTGCCCGTCTGGCCTGAAAATCCGTAAAGTTTGAGCAACTGGATACCTCAAGCCATTTCTGCGTGCCGGGGGCCCATAATTCTATGTCATAGCATTTAGCCGCTGCAAAACTCATGTCCCCTGTCGAAAGGAGCATTACCCGGTACGGCAGTTCCAGAAGTTTTAATACCTCTTCGGCATTGGCGAGCAGTTTCTCGAGCTCGTCATAAGATGTTTCCGGCTTTACGAATTTTACCAGCTCGACTTTATCAAACTGGTGAACACGGGTAAGCCCTTTTGTGTCTTTACCGTAAGATCCTGCCTCCCTTCGAAAACAGGCGGTGTAGGCCGTATAATAAATAGGCAGGCCCGCCTCTTCCAGCACCTCATTTGCGTGCATATTTGTAACCGGCACCTCGGCAGTAGGTATAAGGAAAAGTTCATCATCCTTAAGCTTATACATGTCCTCCTCAAGCAGCGGCAATTGCCCTGTCCCTGTCATTGCTCTCCTATTGACCAGAAACGGCGGAAATATTTCAGTATACCCATGTTTCCTGGTATGCAGGTCAAGCATAAAATTAATAAGCCCCCTTTCAAGACGTGCGCCAGCCCCTTTGTACAGGGCAAAACCGCTGCCCGATATCTTTGCGGCACGGCCAAAGTCTAAAATGCCCAATCTAGAGCCTAATTCTATCTGGGATAGAGGGGTAAAGTCAAAGTTAGGAATTTTTCCGCATTCTTTAACGAGTTTATTGCCTTCAGGGCCTGTACTAACAGGCACTGACTCATGCGCAATATTTGGGATGCAATACAATATTCTGTCGCATATCTTAACATTCTCCTCCACTTTAGCATCAATTTCGGCTATTTTTTGGGATAGTGTCTTCATTCTTTCAATAATGTCCTTAGCATTCTGCTTATTCTTCATCATTGCGCCTATTTTGTCTGAAATCCTGTTTTTCTCACTTTTTAGTTGCTCAACATCTGTTAATAGGCGCCTCTTTTCCTTATCAGCCTCAAGCAATTCATCGATATTGTCCTTGAATTTCTTATTCTTTATGGTCTGCTTGACAACTTCGGGATTTTCTCTTATAAACTTGATATCCAGCATAAAAACACCCCTTTTTTATAGAATACTAGCCCTTTATAACCCCTATCGGCCTCATCCTGCATACCCGCTTCGATATGCCCGCATTGTGAACCACAGCGACCACTTGTGTAACATTCTTATAAGCTTCGGGAGCCTCTTCGGCAAGGGTACCCCTTTCAGCCGCCATTACAAATATGCCTTTCTCAGACAGCTCCCGCGATATAGACCGGCCCGCGCAAGCGTCCACGGCCGCTTTTCTTGAGAGCCGCCTGCCGGCACCGTGACATGTCGAATAAAACGTTTCCTCGGCCTTCGCGGCGCCAAGGAGCAGATAGGAATTTCTGCCCATATCCCCTGGAATTATCACGGGCTGACCTATCTCTTTATAGGCCGCGGGCAGGTCCGGATGCCCGGGCGGATACGCCCTCGTAGCGCCTTTCCTATGCACACACAATAGTTTATCACACCCATCGATATTATACCTCTCAAATTTAGCTATATTGTGCGCCACGTCATACACAAGAAACATGCCAAGCTCTTTAAAGCTTTTTTTGAAGAATTTCTCAAAGACCTCCCTGGTAAGATGCATAAGGCATTGCCTGTTGTTCCACGCGTAGTTTGCCGCGCATTTCATGGCGCCTATATAAGCCTGCCCCTCCGGGGATTTAACAGGGGCACATGAAAGCTGCCTGTCAGGGACCTGGATATTGTATTTAACCACGGTCTTCACCATGCCCCTGGAATAATCATCGCATATCTGGTACCCGAAGCCCCTTGAGCCTGAATGTATCATTACCGTAATCTGCCCTTTCCATATGCCGAGAATATTCGCTGACTTTTCGTCATAGACCTCATCCACTTCCTGTATTTCGAGAAAATGATTGCCGCTGCCCAGCGTCCCTGACTGCCTCTTCCCTCTCTGGTAAGCCCTGTCTGAAACCATTTCAGGGTCGGCGCCTTCCATTCTCCCCTTTTCCTCTGTATGCTCAAGATCGTCGTTTGTGCCCATCCCGTTATCAACGGCCCATTTGGCGCCGTTTACCAGTATCTTCCTCTCTTCGGGCTCGGTTACCCGTATCTTGCCTTCAGACCCCACGCCCGCCGGCACGGTATTGTACAGAGCCGTCACCAGCTCTTTAATCCGCGGCTTTACGTCCTTCGCTTCTATGTCGCTCCGCATAAGCCGTACCCCGCAATTAATATCGAACCCGACGCCCCCCGGAGAGATAACGCCTCCGCCTTCCACGTCGGTAGCGGCAACACCGCCTATACAGAATCCGTATCCCCAGTGAATATCAGGCATGGCGAGTGAATATTTGACTATCCCCGGCAGAAACGCGACATTGGCCACCTGTTCAAGGGCCTTGTCCCTTACTATATCCTTGAGCAGCTCGGCATCCGCAAAAACTACCCCGGGCACATGCATGCCCTGCTTATAGTTTTTGGGTATTCTCCACCTGTAATCATCGATTTTCTGTAAAGTTATCTGCATAGCGCGGGCCTTCGTCGATCAGACGTCAAACACTATTTCGGTAACGTATCCGCCATTTTCTTCTTTTATCTCCAGGCCATGAAAGGTCGCGGCTTTTATCTCCCGCTTAAGCCTGCTGCGGTTATCGCCGACATGCCTGCCGTGGGCGGCCCCCTTTAGTGAGTTATCATCCATGCGGGATATCTCGAATCTTGAATAGATTATGCCTTTAACGTAGAAATTGTAGAGGAGTTCGTCCAGCCATCGCACAAGAAGCTCTTCCCGCGATCCGGCTTCGATGCTGACTTCTGTCGCTACTGAAATTTTTAAATTTGAAAGGTCAGCAATAATGTCAAACATGCCGTAAGCGGCATT
>JBDRBZ010000033.1:0-7284 GCA_043822175.1 Candidatus Omnitrophota bacterium | reverse complement strand
CAAAGTCCGGGGATTAAACAGCGGATATGAAACGTATTTACAAAAATCTCTTAGTCAGGTTGATCGCGCTCACGCTCATTCTGGCCGTTGCTTTTCAGAATATAGCCTGGGCGGCCCCGGAAATAAAAGGAGGGGATGCCCCGGCGCTCCAGGTGTTTTCCATTTTTGACTCTGATAATCCCGCTTCAGATGTCATGCTGTCGCTTAAATACGTGCTTACCGGAGCTGATATAGATCAGCTTAATTTAAGAGTGCCGCTTAATCCCCTGACTTTTGAGGAGGCCGGGTATGAAGACGATTTTTACGTTGTATTAAAATTCGACGAAAAAAAGAAGCGCGGTGATTCGTGGCATGTACCGTGCGAGCTGATAGGCGTCTCGTATTTGTGGAGTTATACCGCGGTGATAACTCCCGGCAATAAGATATACATAATGACTAAGGCCGGAGAGGTGGTCGCGGGCGGCGTTCTTCCGGCGAAGACGAAGTCAGGCGCGCCTGAAACGCCTGCGCCTCCCGACGGTGAAGAGGGATATGGGACACGCGGTTTAGCGGACGTGACG
This sequence comes from Candidatus Omnitrophota bacterium, assembly GCA_043822175.1. Lineage (GTDB taxonomy): Bacteria > Omnitrophota > Gorgyraeia > JABMRN01 > JABMRN01 > JBDRBZ01. The sequence goes on along the minus strand of JBDRBZ010000033.1, from coordinate 6,724 downwards.
AAACCTCCTGATGCGGACGGGGCAGAACCGCCTGATCAGGGCGCCCCGCTCGGGATGTCAACCGGCAGGTTCATGGGCGCCTTTTGGGATTGGGCCATACCCCGGCTGCGCGCCATTGGTCTTTCCGATCGTATGATCGCTGTTTTAAGCGGCTTTGAGGAATTGATCTACAGTTTACTGCTTGTTACGGGTCCGGCCATAACAGGAAATTTATTGTTCGGTACCGAGGGTATCCCTTTCGGATTATTGTTGGGGACATTTATAAGCGCCGTTATCTTCCGGAAAGAACATAGCGAACAATGCTACCGCTTTACCGGCGGGGTGTTGATTAAAGGTCCGGTCACATCCGGAGACGGGTCATGGTATGCCGTTTTTCAGTTTGTTTCGCGGACCGCATATTTTATTCTTACAGCTTATTTCTTCTCGAAGTTCGGTGTTAACATAACGAGTGTATCCGCGTCACTATGCGCGGCTTTTTCCGTCCACGGCTTTTACAGCGGCATCGTGGCGCCGCTTGCCGGGGTGGGCACTGCCATGTCGGCTTCTGCGGGGGAAACAGGCGCTCCTGAAGACATGAGGCAGATAGAGAAAGGCCTGATTGAGCGTATCAAAAAAGCCGAAAGCAGGCAGTTGACCGATGCCCCTCAGTTTGACTCCATAAAAAAAATAACCGTTAAGATATCCAATATGGGAAACGCCCTAAAACCAAAAACTCTTAAGAAAGAATTGAAACAGGCTTATGTCATGCGTGAGGCGAGAAGGGTGGATTGGGGCGAGGTCAGCCGTCTCCTGGCGCGGATAGCCGACGGGCATAAAATATACATGGATGATTCGATGGTATTCCCGTCGCATACTCTTGGCACGGATATCATGGCGTTCCGTTCAGATATCATGGGAGAGAATGAAGCGCTGGCCAGGCTTGTTTTGGTAAAAGAAGGGTATGTTTTGTTTTCCCGGGTCAAGGGGCACGACATTACAGCCGGCCAGAGGCAGGCAAAGGCATTATTAATGGCTTTTGCGGCATATTGCGTGTTTAATGACAACGAACGTAACAGCCTCGCGCGGTATGCCCATAAATATGCATTTATAAAACTCTTTGAAGGCCTTTATCAGCAGGTGACAAAAAAAGGCGGGACAGATGTCACTCGGCCGCTCAATGAATACGTCCTTGAGAATTACCCCGAGATAGAAACCTCAGGCGAATTAGCCGTGGCTGAGAGCGACATCCGGACATTCGCGGAAAATGATTTGCGCGATGTCTTCGACAGGAGGTTCCTGATCCCCGGCGGGGAAAACCCCGCGGCTGTGTCAAAAGGCGACGGGTTTTATCTCTACGAACGCGGTGCGCCTGCACTCGGGAAAGGCGTTTCCATAAAGCTTTATCATCTGACGGGGGTGAGCGGGACGGGCGGGGAGGCAAAAATATTAGAGGCGGAATACAAAAGTGAGAATATGGTGACAGGCTCGTTAGCCATTTCTGTCATGCCTGATCCGGTATTCGGAGAGAAATATGCCTGTAAGCTGGAAGGCGACAGGCTGATAAAGGCGGTCACAGGACAAACGCTTGAAAACTTCGCGGGCGGACCGGAAGGGCTTTATAAAAGCCTGCCGGGCCAGCTTATGAGTTTCGTGGCAGGCATACTGTCGGCGTTGGACGGCGCTTCTATCCCGAAAGTAGAAGGGTTTGCCGCGGCGGTGAGGGCGGCCGCGGACCTTACCGGCCATGGTTACTCGTTTGTCGAAACCCGGGCCCATGCCGGCGCTGTGGGATGTTATTTTGTAAGCGGCCGGATCGAGGAAAAGCTTAGGATCCAAGCAGAAGAGCGTCGACAGGCGCGCCTGGACAGGGATGCTATATGGCGGACAGGGCAAACTTCGAGCCGCTCGCATGTATTTTCGCTCCGTGACGCGAACATTGTTATCGCGCCATGCGGCAGCGACGCGGAGACCCGCCGCAAAACCGAAGGGCTTGTTGACGGGCTTAGAAAAATAGGTTTTCAGAGAATCCGCGTAGTACCGGATTTCGTCACATACTTCGATACCCTGTTGTACACGTCCGAATACAATGTGGTCGTTGTGGTCAATCCTGACCAGGGCAACGATCGTGAGATGGACTTTGCTGACAGGGCCAGAAGCTTTAGGAAGGCTAAAGTCTTCGAATGGTCGGCCGGAGGCAGGGTCTTGTCCGAAATTATCAGTGCAGCGCGTTACAGTACGCGTACATTTGATACGGAGAGAGGTCATATAGGCAAATACCGCTCAAGTCCGAGGGATGAAAGGCTCATTGTGGGAGATATCTCGCCTGACACTGCCGCTGAATACATAGCCAGGAATGTCGTTCCGTGGCTAATCGAAGAGGGGCCTATAGTATCGGATTCGCTGACTGTGCTTCCTGAGTACACGAGCGAGGCGACGGGCGGCATGTGCAGGAACAGCATATCCGTAGGCATAGTCGATTTCCAGGATACGCAAGCCCGGGAATTAAAAGAGGGGCTGAAGGATAAGATAGTGACGATGGAGGCAGCCCGCGTCGACCGGGCCGGATTTTCTGTTGACGCCAGGATTTTATCCGGCCCTGACGAAGCGCTCGAAAGGTCATTCGATGTGTATATCATGAACTGGAGAGGCGATTATCGCGGCCTTTGGGAACAACTCACAAAGAAACATCCCGGGTCTCTCATAGTGATGTATAGCGGCCAAAGGAATGAACTCGGCAACGCGCTTTCCGGAAGCAGGACAGAGTGGGTGTCTCAGACAGACTCTCGTGTCGACACGGGCCAGGCCGTTGATTATGCGGTATCGTGTATGGCAAGACTCGGCGATATTAGACAGAAGAGGCAGAAAGCGTGGAGCGGGACGATGCTTTCCCGCTTACAGGCGGCTGACACGTACATGCAGCGGTCTGACGCGTGGGATTCACTGGCCGCGCACATGACAAGCTTTACCTGCGATAATAAGCCCTCGTGTAAACATGTGAACAAAGTGCCTCATGTTACCTTTGAAGGTATTGAGGCCGCGGGTACGGGAGGCATGCGGTTAAAGGAGGAAGACAACGTTACAGTGACGTTTAAAGGGGCAGCGCGCGTGTGGACGGCCACTGTGCGTGAAGTGGACGATGACCGCGTCGTATGCGTCTTTCCGAAGTCTTTCTCACCCATGGGAGATATCCCGCGTGAGAATTTTGCCTGTACTATTAAAAAAGTGCATAATGACAGCTCAACGCGCGTTCAGCATGCGTTCCTGCAGGATATTATGGAGATGGTATTTACGGATGACGCGCAGGCCCGGCTGGAATATCCTGTCGCGGCCGTAGCGTTAGGTCTTGAGAAGGTGGAAATAGCCGATGAAAGTGGAAAAACAGGCCAGGTGATCCTGCGAAACAGGCGCATAGGCGCTAACACCCAGCAGCTGAAGCTTACGGCCGCGGCTTTAAACGGCGGCACTATAGAGCTCGGCTGGGGGCCTCCGGGCACAGGCAAGACCACGAACGCCGGCGAGATAATATATCAGAATTACTGCTGCGGCAAAAGCCAGGTAATCGCCGCCCAGACAAACCGCGCCGTAGACAACTTACTCTTATTGGCCAAGGATATGGGCATGAAGGTGTACCGCGTAGGGCGTGATCCCGAGATATTTGACCCGGGGCTTCGTGAAGACTGGATATACAAGGATATGCCCCGGAAACCCGAACGGCCGCCCTCTGACGCCATTGCCGAGGAAAGGAGATTGTTTAAGGATAGAATGGGTAAATACCATCGGGAGTATGCTGAATGGGAGGAACGCGTAGCGAAAGAAATAATATCCGGCAAGGCCGTAGTGGGGGGCACGTGCATGGGACTGGCGCTTGACCCGTTTGTCGGTATACTTATTGACATCCAGGGACAGAAAAAAAACAACTTAATTTCGAATCATATTGAGCCGGGCACAAAAGACCGTTTAATCCCGTTCAAGTTTGACAGGGGCATACTTGAGGAAGCGAGTGTGGCGTCGTTCGCCGAGCTCCTTATAACGTTGGGTTTTCTGCGGGAAAAGGCCCTGATAATAGGCGACCATAACCAGCTCGGGGTTTCGCCGATGGCGGATGACTTCAAGAGGTTTCTTGCCACAGGCAATATCCCGAATGAGTGGGCGACGCAAAGCCGGGCTGGGGCCGTCTTTCAGGGCCGCGAGAACAATCTGACACACTATCAGATCTCGGCTCTTGAGACGAGCCTTTTTGAATTTCTCGTGAAGCAGGAAGCATTCAACATCACAATGCTGGAAGACTGTTTCAGGATGACGCCGCTCCTCGTGGAATTGGCGAACTTTAATTACAGAGGGAAACTTCGGGCCATGCGGGATGTCCCTGCTGAAGTCAACAGGCATTCTCTTGTGGTCATAGACACAAAGAATATCCCGAAAAGCATGGGTAACGAGGACGTCCGGGCCGGGACGTCATGGTTCAACGAATTTGAGGAGGAAGTTGTCATGGACATCATGGAGGGCCTTGGCAGGGAGGCTGCCGTAGACACTGAGTGGCTCGGGCTGGTGACGCCGTACCGCGCCCAGATCGACCATTATAGGAACAAACTGAAACGCATGATAAGACAGAGTGCCGGGGGCAAGGCCGCGTTTGACAGGATAGGGGCCCTCATGGAAAACGTAGGGACTGCCTATCCGTTCCAGGGCAGGGAGGAACCGGTTATCGTCAATTCCTGTGTGAGGAGCAACACTCACGGCAGGACAGGATTTGTGGACTGGAAGATGTGGAATGTCATAACCACGCGCGGGCGGAACTGTCTTATCGTCGTGCTCAACTCTGACACGTTTCTCGATTCCAGGAAGGAAAGGGTGGCGGAATTTGTCACGCATATGCTGGCGCTTGCCAGGGAGAAAGGGGTTTATGTTGAGCTTACGCCGCAGAAACCGAAACCTGACCTCTCTGAAACCTACAGGGTCTTAAGAAAAACCCTGCCTAAGGATTACGAAGGCAGTATACCCCTTATACCGGATGGGAAGGAAGCGCCCGCGAGATTTAAGGGCGACACTCCGTTTGCGAGGGCGGATTTCTCGCTCGGCAGGTTCAGAGAGCTGTTCGGGTTTCCCGGGAAATGGGGCGGCGCAGAACCATCTCCGAGGGATAAGGCAAACATCGTTTTAAGGGTGTTCAGGGAGGCGATCGAGGACTCTGTGCGTTTTAAGGAACTGTCCGAAGATATGCTGCTGGCGTTTAATGATGATATCGGGATCCACGAGGCGGCTTTTAAAGACATTGACAGATTTATTGAGGATTTAAGGAGAATTGTTTCTTACGCCGGGCAGAAAAATGAGCTTGGCAGCGCGGATACCGTCGAGATCGGGCAGGTGCTGAAAGGAGCGAAAGGGCTTTTAATATCAGACCTGGCGGCCGTGCGCTTACAACCCGTGACTGGTATGTCCGGGAGCGTCCTGGAGCCTGTCCGGAAGGTGATTTCGGATGTTTGCGGGATAACCGATAACCCGAATATGCCGGAATGGGCGGCTGAGAAGAGGAAAGAGACGCACCTTGTTTTCGAAAAATTACGCCACATGTTCGGTAAGACAAAAGAGATCCTCAGTATAAACAGCAGGAAGGACGGATGCTTCAGTGAAAAACTTGACGTGAAGGCGATTAAAACCGGTCTTATGACGGATCTCAGCGCTACTATTGCCACCGGTATAGATATTCAGATCGAGGGAGACGAAAACATGCCTGATATGGGACTGGACCACTCGCTGATCTACAAAACCTGCCAGAATATGCTGGCTAACGCTGAAAAGGCCTGCTTTAGAGCCAGAGACAGGAATATGAGGGCAAAGCTTGAAATTATTCTTAAGATAGAGCGCGAGGGAAACGGCGTGAAAGTATCCTGCATTGATAATGGTATGGGTATACAGGATGATGAATGGGGCGGGCTGGACATACCCGGGGTTATCGGCCGCGGCACAGACCGCATGTACCATAGCGGACTCGGCATACCGCAGATAATAGCGTATTCCAAGTATCATTACGGCAGTGTGGAGATAAAGCCTTCCGGCCTTACGTCATCTTTAGGGTTTTTATCGGGTGTGAAGGGGACGGAAGTAACGGCCACTTTTTACGGTAAAAATCCCGCGGGCGGGGATAAGGCCGCCGCCTCCCGCCGCATACTGGATACCCATCCTGTAAGCCTGCTGAGGGATCTGGCCGACGACAGGCAGTTGGCCCAAAGCGCCAGGGAAATGCTTCTGGCGGCAGCGCTTCAAAGAAAAAAAACAACGCTCGCGTTTGACGTGACGTTGGGCGCGACTTGCGGTTTCAGCCCTGTTGATATATTCGCCGCCGCGCTTGAAGACCTCAGGAAATACAGTTTTTTGAACAAATTACTTAAGAATGTGGAGATAGTCAAGTTTACGCCGGAGAACGCTGCCGGCGCTCTTAGAGAACGTATCGATAAAGGCGAGGAAGTCTTCGCGTTTGTCCGTGGAGAAGGGGCAGGGAAGGGCCAGCTTAACGCTTTAGGCGGCAACAAAAACCTGCATACTGTTCTTATAAATGAAACAACCGGCGGCAGGGAATTTCCAATGGGCGCCTATTACCCCCTGATAGAGATAGTCACCATTGTCCTCGCCGAATCTTTGCGCATAGCGACATTGGATAACCTTCTGGAAGGCACGACACTGAAAGACCTGAACATCGCGGCCATGAATAGATCCGAAAACGGCTGTATAATCGTTTCACTCTTAC
>JBDRBZ010000032.1:0-2001 GCA_043822175.1 Candidatus Omnitrophota bacterium | reverse complement strand
AATCTTTCCGAAATGCCGGGAAGGATGTCAAGGCTGAGCCCTTTAAAAATCTTTATCCGCACGTCATTTTTATATTTGTCAACTAGATTTTCATCCAGACACGGGTCAATGACGGATACTCTAACCCCATCAATCTGCAGTAATCTGTTTGTGTTGGCGCCTTTGCTGGCCCCTATTTCGCACAAGTTTTCATACTTATTTTCCGTGATGTAAGGTTTTAATATTTTCTCAAAAAAATAGGTCATTTTCCGGACAACCTATCCTTTCTTTCGCATGTGTGTTCCATGTTTCAACAAATTTTTAACCGCCGGCTAGTCCAGCCGGCCGCTCCGCTCCGCGAAATATTATACTACGATATTAGGTCTTAGATAAGTCTTTTTGTTTCGGTTAATATTAGGGGATGCTATTGCCCGGAATCATGGGCAAAAGAACGACGGGTCATTTAATTCGCCGATTTCGTATAATATAGGTGTTTACGCCGCCGCGAGGGCCTGGCGCATCCTTTCATGCCTGTCGAGTGCGCCTTCCTCGTACCTTTTTACGTTGGGAAGTATCGCGAAGATGAGCGCGCCGGCCTTGTTTCTTTTAATAGCCCTGATGTCGATGTTTAGCGCAGCCTGTTTAATGCCGAGATCTTTGAGGCTTTTCCGTATGTTGCTGACGGTGCCGGGCCTTAAAAATTCCGCCAGTGTTATAGTCACGATATCTGCGAGAGGGTAATAGTATTCTTGGCTATAGTTTTTTTCGTCTATGTAAACGGTATGTAAGTTGACTTTTGATTCAAACCGTTCAAATACGCTTCTATTCGTAAGCGGCGCAAACACGAAAGCGAGGGTATCCGGATCATCGGCATATTTTTCAAGCATTGAAGCGATTTCTTGCGGGTCTGCGCCGGGTATTACTTCGAGGTTGCCGAGAAGGGCGGCAAATGCCGAAGTGTTTTTAAGCCTTTCGAGCGTCCTGAAAAGGTCGAGCGCTTCGCTGTTTTTGACATTCTTATCGAATGAGAGCACGCATTTTTTCTTTGTAAGGGCAGCCGATATGAGGAGCTCGAGCATATTGGCCGGCAGCTCCCGGACGTCAGCGATGTCGCGCAGTATCTCTTCGGTCTCTATGCGGCCCGGGACCCGCTCATAAGCCGCGGTTTTAGCCGGGCGCCTTTCCAGCATCTTCCATTCACGCCGCGCGATCTGCATGGTTACATTGACAAGGTCACGGTCGCAGGATATGTCAAAATACGTAAACGGCATGCCCGGTTTATTCACGTCCATGCCGTTGGCTATGTATTTAAACCCTATTTCTCTGGCAAGAGCCATGACCTCCAGCATTTCTTCAGGCGTATTCCTGTTAGGCATAAAACCTATGCCGTCTATCCCCATATCCTTATAGTATTGGAAGAGTTTTCCGAGGTTTCCGTTGTCGCGCCTTTCGGCCTCGCACGGTTTAGGCCCGCCCAGGTAAAGGCCCAGCACGATACCGCCTTTTTTATGGGCGTATTTTACGGCCCTTTCCGTGGATACATTCTCATCCTGATCGGGAGGGTGTATCTTTCTCATGGATTTAATAACCTTGTCGCGTATGACCACGATAAAATCATCCATGTTAAGGATGGTTGCTTCATCCTTCGTGGTAAGGGCGGATTCCTCGGAAACCCCGCTTATCACGCTTATAAGCCGGCGCATGTATCCCGCGATCCCGGCATGATTGCCTTCCCCGAATTTGGCGTAAACCGCCCGCGCGATCGCTTCAGAAAGATGCCTCTCTGTAGGGTTATCGGCTTCCGTAAGCGGCTGTACGTCTCTTGTATAACTTATATCGAGGCCGAGGCCGGGCAGGGAGTTCAGATATTCTATGGTTTTTCTGAACCGCCTTATCTTTGATTTGCGGACCCCTTCCATGAGCTCATTGTTTTCGTCCGCAACCCCGTGTACGGCCATGTAAGTTTCACCGTCATTGCCGGGAGAATTTATGTCCATGCCCATGAATTCCGTGCCGACGGGA
>JBDRBZ010000031.1:0-10817 GCA_043822175.1 Candidatus Omnitrophota bacterium | reverse complement strand
ACTCTTTATCATGTAAGATAATATTATATCACTGCGGTGCTCATTTGCCAGTATTTTTTGCATCTTCCTGCCTTTTACGGTAATCAGCGATTGCTAACCGAAGCGCTTCTTCGGCAAGCACTGAACAGTGCATCTTTACTGCCGGCAGCCCGCCCAGGGCCTCGGCGACTGCCCTGTTTGATATGCTGAGCGCGTCATTTACGGTTTTTCCCTTTACCAGGTCCGTGACCATGCTTGAGGTCGCTATGGCCGCGCCGCAGCCGAAAGTCTTAAATTTGGCGTCAACGATAACGCCGTTCTCGACCTTTATATAAAGGTTCATAATATCCCCGCAGACAGGATTACCCACCTTGCCGATACCGCTGGCGTCCGGTATTTCCCCCACATTGTGCGGATTTTTAAAATGTTCCATTACTTTTTCGGAATACAGGCCTGTCATGTCATTTCACCTCACTTTTTTTCGTATAATGGCGACATTTCCCTCAACTTATCGATGATAGGCGGCAGCGCCCTGACCGTATAATCGATATCCTCTTCGGTATTGTCCCTGCCGAGCGAAAACCTGATCGACCCCTGGGCGTCAACCGCGTCCACCCGCATGCCGGTAAGGACATGAGAGGGTTCAAGGCTGCCCGAAGTGCATGCCGACCCTGTTGAAGCGGCAATACCTTCCATGTCCAGATTGAGGAGGATGGATTCCCCTTCGAGATATTTAAATGAAACGTTAAGCGTATTCGGAAGCCGCTTCTCGGGATGGCCGTTCAGGACAACATGTTTTATATTGTCATTTATGCCTTTAAGCAGGCGCTCTCTCAGCGCGAGCATTTTCGCTGAATCTTTTTCCAGGTTATCACAGGCAAGCCCGATCGCTTTGCCCAATCCTACTATGCCGGCCACATTTTCCGTACCGGCCCTCCTGCCCTTTTCCTGGTGCCCGCCATGCTGGCACGGGATTATCTTTATCCCTTTACGTATATAAAGCGCCCCTACCCCTTTAGGACCGTGAAATTTATGCCCGGACACTGACAAGAGGTCTGCCCCGAGATTATCCACATTAACGGGGATCTTTCCGACGGCCTGCACCGCGTCGGTGTGAAAAACGATCCCCCTTGATTTTACAACCGCGGCTATCTCCCCGATAGGCTCTATCGTGCCGACTTCGTTGTTTGCCGTCATGATAGTGACAAGAATTGTTTTGTCCGTAATGGCTTCCTTCAGCGTCCCGGGATCGACTAAGCCGTATTTGTCAACCGGCAGATAGGTGACATCGAACCCTTCCTGTTCCAGAAATTTGCATGTATTCAATACGGCGCTGTGCTCGATCGAACTGGTTATTATGTGATTGCCTTTGTCCTTCCTCGCGCGCGCTATTCCTTTAATCGCGAAATTGTCGGACTCGGTGCCGCCGCTCGTAAATATTATCTCGCTTAAATGGCCGGCGCCAAGGCATTTCCTGACCGTCTCCCTGGCCAGGTCGCAAGCCATGCGGGCCTTTCTGCCGAATTCATGCACGCTTGAGGCGTTACCGAAATACTCCTTGTAATACGGCATCATCTCCTCGAGCACCAGTGGATCCGGCGATGTCGTAGCGTTATTGTCCAGATATATTCTCTGCATCTTTGCCTTCTCCTCCTAAGATGGTGGAGCCCCCCCGGACTAAAGTCCGGGGTTTCCGCAAGCAATTAAATACTGTAATGAAACTTATGCGCCGAACAGGCCTGAAGCCCGCCTTCCGGCACATGCCCGCATAAATCCTTAAGCGACATCGACTCCATCGTCTTTTTAATAGAATTATTCAAACTGCTCCAAAGCGCGCGCGTCACGCATTTTTCGGTCCTGTCGCACCTTTCACGGTCCTTTATGTCTTCCGACACGCAGAATACGATGGCGACATCGCCCTCGAGCGCCTTCACCACGTCATATACTGTTATGCCGGAAGGGTCTGCCGCCAGCACATAGCCGCCGCGCGTCCCCCGCACACTTCTGACTATGCCGCGATTTTTAAGCTTATGCAGCAGCTGCTCAAGATAGGGAACCGGTATATTCTGATTACGCGCGATAACCGATACCGGCACAGGGCCCTGCCCGCCGCTCATCACAAGCTCTTCGACGGCCCTCAACCCGTATCTTGTCTTCGTGGTTAAACGCATCCGTAACTCCGATATTATTCGAGGTCGTTTATATCCTGCCTGAAAACGCTGCCCGACCTGGCGCCTATATATTCTCTGGCAATATTGAAATTTTTGTCTATAACCACGGTGACAGGTATCGCCCTTATCGGGCCGTACGCCCGGCTTACGCCGCCGTCATCTATAAGGACGGGGAAAGTAAGCCCGAATTCGTCGGCAAACTGCCTGACCTTGGATGCGGGCTCTCCCACATTGACGGCTATGACCTGCGCGCCGCCCGCCGATTCCTTCGATATTTCGTTAAAGTCCGGCATCTCCATCCTGCACGGGGGGCACCACGTGGCGAAAAAATTCAGTATTATGACCCTGCCCGAGTAATCGGACAGCTTAACCGGTTTCCCGTTAATATCGTTAAGCGTGAAATCATGCGCTTTTTTAAGCGCCCCTTTTTCGGCCTGCCCTACGCCGCAGCCGAAACCCGCCGATATGAAAACAACCGTTAACATCGCGATGACAATTTTTTTCATCTGACACCTCCTGTAAGTATAAGCACGCCGAAAACAATAAGAATTATCCCGCCTAATACATTGATCACGCGCATTATCTTTTTTATTTTATTGAAATGCAGTAAGAATGAGTTTATGAGGAAACCCGTCAGAAAAAACGGGACGGCCAGTCCCGCGGAAAACACGCTTAAAAGCGTAATGCCGCGCGCCACACTCGCCGTGCTGGAGGCGTAAACCAGTATGGATCCTAAAATAGGGCCGACGCACGGCGTCCATGCAAAAGCAAAGGCCGCCCCGACTAAAAGAGAGCCGATGTAACTTGTGCCCTTCTTCCTGTACTGTACCTGCTTCTCTTTCTGAAGAAAGCCTATATTCAGCGCCCCGGTTATCATGAGTCCGAACCCTATTATGAGTACCGCGCTTACCGTTTTCAGAATGCGCTGATAATCCAGAAGCAGCCTGCCCAGAAAAGATACAGTGGTGCCCAAAAGGATAAATACGACGCTGAAGCCTATGATAAACATCAGGGAATGAGCTACCGTCCGGGCCCGTATCCGCCGCTTTTTTTCCGGCGTGATTTCACCCTCAAGCTCTTTGAAAGACATGCCCGTTAAATAGGACAGATACGTGGGAATCAGCGGAAGGATGCAGGGAGACAGAAACACCATCATGCCCGCGGCAAAAGCTACGGCGTAGGAGATATTGGACGCGTCATTCATGTTTACCTGCCTTTCATCGCGCGGCCGAGCGCCAGATAGTATGCCGCTGTCAGCGCCGCGCCCAGTCCGAAGCTCAGGAGATATTTTGCGGAAGTGCCGGCAAACCACATCATGCCCGCGGCCATCCCTCCCAGGAAACACAGAAACGGAAACCCGTATATCAGGCCGATGGCCTTAAGGCTGTCCCTCACGCTCATATCCGTGCGGACGCTGCCGCACTTTTTACATTTTACGCAATCGTCACGGCCTGTCATTCCTTCACTGCCCTTTCGCTCATTGGCCTGAATCTCAATCCGCTTTCAGGTCCCGGGATAAACGATACAGGATCGGTCAGATAGAATTTCTTGTCCTTTATCCATTTTTTTAGCGTTTCGGCTATCTCGAGCGCTTTTGAATAACTTGAAAGGGACGCGGTAGGAACTTCTTTGCCGGCGATCTTTATGCTTCCGCTCTTAAGCTGCTTATAATTAACCTCTCCATAGCTCTTTGCTATCCCGTTGGGATAATCATTCGAATAATCCACTATCTGTGTGTAGATATCCTCGTCTTTTACGGATACATGCTTTATCATTTCTTCGTCCAAAACAGGTATAGGCACGCCTATCCCCACGGTCAGGGTAACGCCGTAGCCCTGAAAAGATGATCCGACGAGAAATTCCGGACTCATGCCTTTCAGGTCCCCTGAAACCGCGATCGTTCCGGCCGGCGCCTGAGGCACGCCGTTCGGCCTGCGTTTGACAGACGGATTATGCTGCGTGCCCTGCCAGTAAACATACCCTATGCCTCCCCCGAGAAAAATACGCGTACCGATCCCTATTGTCCTGTAAAGCGGATCATTCAAAAGAGGCGACAGCTGCCCGGCCGAACAGTAATTGGCGTTTCCCGGGCCGGATTTAAGTATTCCCATATAGGTATATATCTCGCGCTTGGAATACATGTTTACCGCCACATTATAATTTTGATACGCGTTCCTTGGGTTCAGCAGAACCGCTTCGTTAAGGTCTTTGATGTTTATGTAGGTCTTAAGGCTCTTTCGCGGATAACAGTCTGTCCCGTAAGCCAGGACCTCAAGACTGATATCCCTGCCGGCTACCAGATCTTCTATAACATGAGCCCCGCCGTACTTGAATTCTCCGGGAAATACTTTATTTTTCGGATCATCTTCGGCAAGCGCGGTCGCCCCCATGTACAGATCGACCGCCGCAAAACCGGTATAAGCCGGAATGCCGTTAAGGGTAACCTTCCCGCCGCCAAGCTTGATTTTAGGCTTCGCGTGCCCCGTATTTATGTACATGCCGCTCGAGCACATGGGCCCGAATGTGCCGGTAGTAACCACGTCGACCTTTCGCGCGGCTTCACAGACACCGTCTTTCCGCACGATATCTATTATTTCCTCGGCGTTCACCACAACGGCGCTGCCCTGTTTTATCCTTTCATTTATCTCCCTGATTGTTTTTGCCATGCCTGCTCCTCCTGGTATTGCTCTGTGTGTTTCATTTTGCGAACAATTCAGTGCTCAAATATCTTTCGCCGGTATCCGGCAATATCGCTACGATCACTTTCCCGGCCGATTCAGTTCTCTTCGCCGCCTCTAACGCCGCATAGAGGGCCGCCCCTGACGATACCCCCGCGAAAATCCCTTCTTCTTCCGCCAGCCTTCTCGCCGTTAATTTCGCCTGCTCATATCCCACTTTCATTATCTCGTCCACTACCGACCTGTCAAATACCCCGGGCACAAAGCCCGCCCCGATACCCTGTATTTTATGCGGCCCCGGCTGCCCGCCGGACAGCACCGGCGATTCTTCGGGCTCTACCGCGACCGCCTTAAACCCGGGTTTTTTCTTTTTAATCGCGCGCGCCACGCCTGTTATCGTGCCGCCTGTTCCCACGCCGCTTATCAGGATATCCGCGCGCCCGTCCGTATCCCGCCATATCTCTTCCGCCGTGGTAGTTTCATGGATCGCGGGATTGGCCGGATTGTTAAACTGCTGCGGCATAAATGCGCCCGGTGTCTTTCTGACCAGCTCCTCCGCCCTGTTTACCGCGCCTTTCATGCCTTCCTTACCCGGAGTCAACACCACAGTCGCCCCCAATATTTTAAGGAGTTGTCTGCGTTCGCTGCTCATTGTATCCGGCATTGTAAGCGTCAGTTTATATCCTCTTGAAGCGCACACAAAAGCAAGGGCGATACCGGTATTGCCGCTTGTAGGTTCAATCACAGTGGCGCCGCTTTTGAGGACTCCCTGCTTTTCGGCCGCGTCTATCATAGCCGCTCCTATCCTGTCTTTTACGCTGCCCATGGGATTAAAGAATTCCAGTTTGACCATGATTTCCGCGTTTACACCCTGCGCAATCTTATTAATTCTTACTAACGGCGTATTGCCTACAGTCTTTGTAATGTCATTGCAGATACTGCTCATGTCTATTCCTTAAATATAGGATTACTTTTAAGCCTTTATCCGGTGATTGAATTTAACAAGAATACAATACTTTACAAGAATTGTCAAGTATAATCGGTTCCATTGTATTGTTGACCATTTTGGTAGCATTTATATTCTACATGCCTCGAGTTCATTCAGGCCGGCAGGCTTAACCGTAATACTAGTTTTCGCGTCTTTAGCGCTCCAATATCTTGCCCTGGCTTCTTTCTCTTCTTTTTTCCTGGTATATCTCACAAGAAGGCCGGATGCCCTCATGATAGTATCGGTTTCTGCGCTGCCGCGTATTATACCTATCGGCCCCGGGTATCCTTCCGGCTCAACAACTAAATCACCATCCCTCATCAACCCCATTATTGCCATATTTTCATCCTGATTCCGCCCGATCACAAATTTTGTCTTTCCGTTAAACCTAAAATGCCTCCCGTATTTCAGAAGGCGTATATTACCGATGTCCAGGCAATCATGGTCCATTAAATCCCTGAGCCGCCTGGCAAATCCTGGATCAGTAAGGAGGCACCCCCCGGCAGGGGTAAAATACTTCCGCAAACCGTACTTCCCGGCAAGGGCCAGCTGCGGCTTCCTTGATCTTCCGCTTATGCCGAGGAGTTTATTCCTGTCCAGTAATCCCGTTTCCTCCGGTGCCGTAGGCTTCAGGAGTTTGGCTGATAACGGACGGACCAGGTATCCTTTGAGCCCGCTTTTATTCTCAATGGCGTTTAACGCGTCCATCCTCTGCGACATCGGCCTCTCCCCGAGCACCTCGCCCGTAATAATAAACGATGCCCCGGCTTCGGCCATCATGTCTTTTGTTATTTTCAGCATAAGAATCTTACAGTCTATGCAGGGGTTTACATGAGCCCCGAAACCGTAAAAAGGGCGCTTTATTATGTCAATAAATTCAGCCGATATATCGATTGTCGTCATTTCGATACCCAGCTGGGAAGCTATATCCATGACGCTTTTCCTGTATCCTTCCACGTCGACAGCCGAAAATTCGGTCACGTAAGTGACGCCTCTTACCTCTATGCCAAGGTCCATCACCACCCTGGCCGCCAGTATGCTGTCCAGGCCGCCTGAAATGAGAGCTATAGCCCTAATCATGAGAATTTTCCGTGTTTTTCAGTTTTTTCAGCCATTCCTTTATCTTTGCCTCATATCCTATGTTCCCGGGGATGTAATATATCGCCTTTCCGGGCATATAATCCTGCCTGACATAATGATCCTTGAAATCATGGGCATACTTGTACCCCACTCCGTGGCCGAGTTTTTTTGCGCTCCTGTACGAGGCGTCCTTAAGGTGATCGGGCACATCCCCTGTCTTTTCCTTCTCCACATCACCCATGGCCTTTTCTATGCCCATGTACGCGGCGTTGGATTTCGGGGCGCACGCGATATAAACGGCAGCCTGCGCGAGAGGAATTCTCGCCTCGGGCAATCCCACGAATTCCGAGATCTGAAGCGCCGCATTAGCCACGACAATGGCCTGCGGATCGGCATTGCCCACATCTTCTGCCGCGCATATAACGATGCGTCTGGCGATAAATCTCGGGTCTTCCCCGGCCACTATCATCTTGGCCAGCCAGTAAAGGGCCGCGTCAGGGTCAGACCCCCTCATGCTCTTGATAAAGGCGCTCGCCGTATCATAGTGGCCATCCTCGTCACGGTCATAGACTATCGCCTTTCGCTGTATAGACTCTTCGGCGACAGTCAGAGTAAACAGGATGTCGCCTTTCTTGTCCGGTTTCGTGGTAAGGGCGCCTATTTCGAGGGCGTTCAGGGCGCGCCGCGCGTCGCCGTCCGAGATTTTCGCCAGATGGAGTATCGCGTTTTCGTCCATTTTTATCCGCATGCCGCCGAGCCCCCTTTCACTGTCGCGGACGGCATTTTTGAGTATTCTCGCGATATCGTACTCATCGAGAGACTTAAACTGGAAAATCTGGCTCCTTGAAAGAAGGGGGGCGTTTACCGAAAAAAACGGGTTGTGCGTGGTGGTCCCTATCAAAACCGGATTGCCTTCCTCAATATCCGGCATCAGGACATCCTGCTGGGCCTTGTTGAACCTGTGAATTTCGTCTATGAAGAGGATCGTCTTTTTCCCGTCGAGAGAAAACCTTTTTTTAGCCCTGTCAAGCACGGCACGCACATCCTGCACATTGCTTGAAACGGCGTTCAGCTTCTCCAGGCGGGAACCGGTCATGCCGGCTATCAGGTACCCGAGGGCCGTTTTGCCGCATCCCGGGGGGCCGTAGAAAATGACAGAGCTTACCAGGTCCGACTCCACGGCGCGGCGCAGCAGTTTCCCCTCTCCGATAATATGCCCCTGGCCGACAAACTCCTCGAGCGTTCTCGGACGCATGCGCACGGACAGGCGCTCGAAGCCTCCCGGCCCCTTATCCGAATTATTGCCGAACAGGTCTTGGGCCATATGCGCGTCCCCTTATCTATCCGCGGAGAGTGTAAAAAAGTCCCTGCTCTTGCCGTGTGGAATGCTAACATTAAAACCCTGTTATCCAGGTGGGTACCCTCCCGACATGCCCACGGGCGCGCCGGAGTCAGGTTCCCTAAATAGAAGTGTTGGATAAATATCAACATCCCAAGCGCGAGCAAAGCAGGGAATGCTCTTAAAAAAATTTTAGCACTTAAGGCGGCCTTAGGCAAGGTTTTTTATCGGCATATACGCGTATTACCTGAACACGACACCGAAGCGCGCTTTAAGGGCATCTCTCGCCCTGTTATGCGCCTCGTCCACGACGCGGTCGGTGAGGGTGGCGGCCGGGTCCATGTATTCGACCCTGTACAGGAAACCGGCTTTGCCTTCCGGGATTTGCTCGCCTTTATACACATCGGCAAGCTCTACTTTCCGCGCGATGCCGCCGGCGGCTTCGCGCACGCACCCGGCCACATCCCCTGCCGGGGTATCGGCCGCGGCCACCATCGAGATATCCCTGAATACCGACGGGTATTTAGGGATAGCCTCGAATCTTTTTTCCGTGACGGCCAGGCCCGTTATCTCATCCATATACAACTCGGCCACAAACACGTCCGCTGATAAATCGATGTATTTCATGATCCGGCTTCCGGGTTTTCCCGCGATACCCAGCTTCCTCCCGCGGCATGTAACGGACGCGCAGGCCGAAAACAGCGGGTCAGATGCCGGCTTAAATTTCACATCGCGTACTCCCAGCTTTGCAAAAAGGGCCTCCAGTACGCCCTTCAGGTCAAAAAACGTGGTTTGCCTCGTGCCTGACACCCAATCATCGTGCGCAGCCCCTGTCATGCCCACGCACAGGCTCGCCGCCTCTGAATAGCCGCTGCCGACGCGTTTATAAACCTTCCCTGTCTCAAACAATTTTAAGGATGTGTTCTTTCTGTTTATGTTCCAGGACATGCACTTAAGCATACCGGCAATAAGGGTCTCTGACATTATCTCAAGCTCCTTGCTTAACGGATTAATCAGCCGTACCTCCTTTTCTCTATCCGTGTTAAAAAAACCGGCCGCTTCTTCGGAGATAAGGTTATAGGAGATAATCTCCTCAAATCCCATGGACACGAGCGCCTCCCGCGCGTGATCCCGGACCACGCCTTCCGTGTCCATCAAAACCGTGTTGCCGATTATCCCGGGCAGGGTCTCGGGTATCCGGTCATATCCGAATACGCGCACGATTTCCTCGATAACATCCACTTCCTGATTTATGTCTTTCCTCGGACGCGGAGCCGTTACCTTTAACACCGGCCCGTTGCCCTTTATGCCGAACCCGAGCGTTTTTAAGATCTTTTTCTGCCTCGCGGCCGGGATATCCATGCCCAGGACATCCGCTGTTCTCCCGATATTAAAAACAATCTCTTTCGGGGCATCTTCTTTCCCGCCGATATCGATCGTCTCCCCGGCGGTGCCCCCTGCCGCCAGGCATATCATTGCCGCCGCTCTTTTCGAGGCGCAGGCAATCATGCCCATGTCCACGCGTCTTTCAAACCTGTAGCTGGATTCCGTGGACAAGCCAAGTTTCCTTGAAGTCCTGCGCACGGAAACAGGATCAAAAAACGCGCTTTCAAGCAGTATGTTTTTCGTGCCCGCATCGACTTCGGTATCTGCCCCGCCCATCACGCCAGCGACGGCTATCGGCCCCCCGCTGTCGGCTATCACAAGCATCCCTGCTTCAAGAGTAACAAGCGCGCCGTCAATAATTTTTATTGTTTCGCCTTTTTTCGCTTTTCTTATTACCGCTTCCCCGTTAATTTTATCGAGGTCAAAGGCGTGCATGGGCTGGCCCGTCTCCATAAGCAGGAAATTGGTTATGTCCACTATGTTGTTCACCGGCCTCAATCCCACGGATTCGAGCCGCTCCCGGATAAACAGAGAGGCGCCCCCCACCCGCACACCCCTTATTACCCTGGCTGTGTACCGCGGACAAAGATCCCTATCGTCTACACGGACTTTTATGCCCGTACCGGCCGGCAATGACACGGGCCTCCGTTTTTTTCCGGAACCGCCTGCGGAAAGCAGCTCTTTTGGCGCGTTAAGTGTTCCCCCGGTAATCGCGGCTATTTCCCGTGATATGCCGAGGATACACAGGCAATCACTTCTGTTTGAAGTGATTTCGAATTCAAGCACCCAATCGCTTCCGCTCTTCCCGACCGACGCCACATGCAGCCCTGACATGGTGAGAACACGCGCAAGCTCTTCGGGGTTTGCGTTGACCCGCACATAATCCTTTATCCACTTAAGACTTGCCTTCATCTTCTTATCCCCTAAAATTGCTCTAAAAATCTCACGTCGTTCTCGAAAAAGAGCCTGATATCAGTAATCCCGTATCTCAGCATGGCGATGCGCTCCACGCCCATTCCAAAGGCAAAACCCGTATATTTTTTAGGATCATAGCCGACATTGACAAAAACTCTGGGGTTGACCATGCCGGCGCCCAGTATTTCAAGCCACCCGGTCCTGGAGCACACGCTGCACCCTTTTCCGCCGCATATGATACAGGAGATGTCCACTTCGGCGCTTGGTTCGGTAAACGGGAA
>JBDRBZ010000030.1:0-2030 GCA_043822175.1 Candidatus Omnitrophota bacterium | reverse complement strand
CCGCACCCATGCGTGTCTCTCATCAGAGATATACCTCTTTCCTTCATCAGGATTGGGTTGCATAAACTTAAGTGATGACGCCCGTCCGATATACAACCCGAACCTGGGAGAATATATATATATTTCCCCATCCTTACGCTTTGACACAGACGTGATAACGTTCACCCCTTTAAGCGCTATCGGAAGCACATGCCCGCCCGCATAATCCGTATGCTCACCCAGGAGGTTTATCCTGGCCGGGCCGATACCAACCGCTTCAGGCTGTACCCCGAACTGTTTGATATGCTTTTCTATCATTAATGTCACGCGCTTATCCGTCACCGCGGCTTTGCTTTTGAGCGCGCTCACGGCTTCATCTTCCTTGCCGCTCGCCATTGCCGTATCAATAAGCTCTGAAAATTGAGGCATCATGTCCCGGTAAACCACGACGTTAGCGGCAACCGGTTCTGTCCTTTGCGGCAAGTCAACATCTGTAAGACCTGCTACCGCGTCCTGCCAGTCTATTTTTATGCCCCTGGCATCCAGCTCTGCCTTTGCCGCCCTTATCGCGCTGCCGAGAGGAACAGAATCGCTTACCTTTAACACGTCTATGTTCGCGCCGAATACATCAGCGAGAATACGGCGCACTGTCTTTGATTTTGAAACCCCGCCGGTAAGCCTGATCTCTTTTACGTCAAGGCCCACCTTATCGGCCACCCATTTCAGGAAATACGCCTGGCCCTCGACAACGGCCCGCAGGACAGCCGGGCGGTTATTCATGTCAAGGTTCCGCGTGAAAGGCACTTCCGGAAGAGGTATATGCACCACATCCTCTGTCTTATGCAGAGGTATCATCAATGCGCCCTCATTGCCTGCCGGCGCTTTCGCTACTTCTTCTTCGAATATGCGCCATTTCATGGCATCTATATCTTCGGCAGAAGGAGAGGCATTACCCCCGGCAGCCAACCTTGCCCGGGCATCTTCGTCTGATATATACTCATCCCTTTTCTTTTCCATGGTAAGCGCGCCGTTCTGGAAACAGATAAGGCTCATGTACTTCCCGGTCGGCTCGCCGAACACGTGGCCTATGGGTACTTCGAGCGCCTTTTCAAGGTCAGCGTCATCCACAAAATTAAACATGGTATATGAGGTCCCAAGGCTTATCACGATCTGCCCTTTACCCACTATGCCCATGCCGGTAAGGCTCGACGGGTTATCGCCTGTCCAGTTGACTATTTTCGTGCCCTGCACAAAACCGTACTTATTAGCCCAGTATTCCGATATAGTGCCGACTATATGGGTTGACGGTTTGATCTCAGGCAGTTTGGCATTCAGGCCGGGGATAAGTTTCGCCAAAAATCTAAAGGCCCAATTGCGGCTGTGAATATCCATGGCGTTTGTGCCCGCGCCGTCGCCCGGATCAAACGGGAAATCCACATTGCCTGTCAACAGTGACCCATTAAACGCCGCTATATTGAGAACCTGTTTTGTATTATCGTACGCTGACTTGTGACGCCTGAAGAAAGCGAATATCTGGGCGAGCGAAAAACGGCGTGTCGCCGACGACCCTGTCAGTTTTCTCAACGCCTGCGGCCCCCCTGCGGCAGTGTCCATCAACGCCACTTCCTCGGAGGTTGTACTGTCCTGCCCTATAGGAGAGGTCGGTCTGGATAAAGCGCCCTCATCACACAGCGATTCCCATAAAGTCTTTCCTGCCGCGACAGGAAAAGACAAAGCCCTATTGGCATGGTTTGAGTAATAAACCGTGCCATGCTGCTGGCCCGCGCCTGAAATCGCCTTTATATACGCTAATGGTATTCCGTTCTCCCTAAATTCTTTGCTCAACTTCTCCATGCCGCGTTCGAGCGCGCACGCTATCATCAAAGGATCCGTATGGTGCAGTTCAGGCGCATACCCGTGCTCCAGCACGCCTTCAACCGCGCCGAACCGTTCCCTGTAATAGTCGTCATCAAACGATTCTTTCCACGACCAGATAATTTCTTTTGTGTCTATGTCGATGATGACGAATTTTACGGATTGGGTGCTTGAGT
>JBDRBZ010000029.1:0-11846 GCA_043822175.1 Candidatus Omnitrophota bacterium | reverse complement strand
GCGAAAGAACTCATATACGGCGCGCTTGAGGGCATGCTCGCGTCACTCGATGACTACAGCCAGTTTCTTGAGCCTGAAAGCTACAAAGAGCTGAAAGAGGACACCAAGGGCGAGTTCGGGGGGCTGGGTCTCGAAATAGGCCTGCGCGACGGGATGCTTACCGTCATATCCCCGATTTCGGACACGCCTGCCGAAAAAGCCGGTATCATGCCCGGGGACATAGTGGTCAAAATTGACGGTGAAGTGACCAGGCAGATGTCGCTTGCCGACGCGGTGAAGAAAATGCGCGGCAAGCCGGGTACGGGCGTTACGCTGACAATATGGAGGGAGAAAGAGGATAAATTTTTCGACGTGGTCATCGTGCGCGACATTATCAGCGTGAAGAGCGTAAGAGAAGCGCGCATGCTCGGGGGCGGCATAGCGTATGTTAAGATCGCGGAATTCCAGGAGACCAGCGGCAATGAACTGGAGAAGTCGCTGTCTGCCATGAAGAGGGACGACATAAAAGGCATTATAATCGACCTCAGGAATAACGCGGGCGGGCTCCTTGATTCTGCCATAGACGTTTCTGACCTGTTTCTCGAGAAGGGCGAACTCATAGTCTCCACCAAAGGCAGGATATCGGAGGAGGACAGAGAATACATATCAGAGAAAGAAACCGTATACGGCGGGATACCGCTTGCGGTACTTATAAACGAAGGGTCTGCCAGCGCTTCTGAAATAGTGGCAGGCGCGGTCAGGGACAATAACAAGGGCGTTCTGGTAGGGAAGAAAACATTCGGGAAGGGGTCTGTGCAGACGGTTATACCGTTAAAGGACGGATCCGCCCTGCGGATAACGTCAGCCGAGTATTTTACGCCGAACGGCACATCCATCGATAAAAAGGGAATCAGCCCTGATGTCGAAATCGAGTACCGGAAACTTGATAATCCGGATGATGACAGCAAGGCAGAGCAGGTTTTCGAGCGGCTTGAAGGCAAGACAGAAGCGGCTGACAACGATGAGCGGGATATCATGGATACACAGATCAAGGCGGCCATGGACGCCATAAAGACTGTGAATATAATGAGGGCGGGCAAATAATGCTGACCCTCGGCATCGAGACCTCATGTGATGAGACCGCCTGCGCCATCGTCGATGACGGCAGGGTGATGGCAAGTAAAGTCTCCTCAAGCGTGCATCTGCATGAGCCTTACGGCGGTGTTGTGCCGGAGATAGCGTCCAGGTTTCATCTCGAGTACATCAATGACGTAACGCGCGGCGCCCTGAAAGAGGCGGGAAAACGCCTTCATGATGTCAGGCTGATAGCGGTTACCATGGGGCCGGGTCTGGCGGGATCGCTTATGACGGGCGTCTCTTTCGCCAAGGCCCTGAGCCTGGCGCTCCGGGTTCCGCTCGTCGGCGTAAATCATCTCATCGCGCATATATACGCCAATTTTATACGCACGGGCGACAAACCTGCGCCGTCTTTTCCCGTCATAGGCCTTGTCATATCCGGAGGGCACACCAGTATTTATTTGTCAGAAGGTGTGAGCAAGAACCGGCTGCTCGGCAGCACGCAGGATGATGCCGTGGGCGAGGCTTTTGACAAAGTCGCTAAAATCCTTGACCTCGGATATCCCGGCGGGCCGGCGATCGAAAAGCAGGCCGCGGGATTCAAGGGCAAAAAGCCGGTAAGATTCCCCAGGGCCTACCTTAAAAAAGGGTCGCTGGATTTCAGTTTCAGCGGCGTTAAAACGGCCGTGCTTTACCATGCCAGGGGCATGCGGAAGCTGACGGATGCCGCCGTGTCCGAGATATGCTACGCGTTTCAGGAAGCCGTATTCGACGTAATATGCAGAAAAAGCGTTCTCGCGTGCCTGGATAACAGGGTGATGGCGCTTGCCGTCGGAGGCGGGGTTGCCGCTAACAGGAGGCTGGCCGTAAAACTCGAAGAGGCCTGCACCGAAAACGGCATAAAACTTTACATCCCCGGACTGAGCATGTGCCTTGATAACGCGGCCATGGTAGCCGCGCTGGGTGAAGAGCTTTTCAGGAACGGGAACGAATCAGGACTTGACATGACGGCATGCCCGGACGCTTTTAACATGACGGTGTAGAATTAAAAGGAGGACAACCATGCAGTGGGGTTATTTCTATGAGATTACGGCAAAATTACTGCTTGCGTGTATGTTATCGGCCATGATCGGGCTTGAAAGAGAGATTCACGGCAGTCCCGCGGGGCTGAGAACACACATACTCGTGTGTGTGGGGTCGTGCCTTATCATGCTTACGTCGATACACATTTTTCATGTGTATAAACAACTAGCTCCCGTGGACCCTTCAAGGATTGCGGCCGGGGTAGTCACGGGCATCGGCTTCCTGGGCGCCGGCACAATACTGCATTACAGGGGATCTGTGCTGGGCCTTACGACGGCCGCGAGCATCTGGCTGGTAGCCGCGGTGGGATTGGCCGTGGGGACTTCTTTTTATGCCGGTGCGCTTGTCACGGCCGCGCTCGGTGTGCTGACACTTCGATTTCTTTCAGGGATGGAGCGCATCATGATCCGCCGTGACAGCTACCGGGCGCTTGTTCTGGAGGGGTTAATCGATACCGAGCGCATGACACGGGTTAGGGGGATACTCGGCAGGGGCTCTGCCGAGATCATGCATATCGACATGGAGAAGACAAGCCAGGCCGGCACTCTCCGGGCGAGGCTTGATATTAAATTGACAACCCCTGTAATAGATGATAACATCATATTGGAAATCGTTAAATTAGACGGTGTCAGCAAGGCGCGATGGGAATGACGGTTTGGTGTTACTAACGAACGGAGGTGACACGTGAGAAGGCGGTTTAAACAGGAAAGCGACGAAAATAGCAGGGAAAAAATTCTGGACGTAGACGCATCCATGCAGGGTACAATGTGTTTCAGGGATCCCGTTAATCTGCGTATCAACGGAAGTTTTGACGGCAAGCTTGATACAAAAGGCACGCTCATGATCGGCGAGCAGGCCGAGGTGACCGCCGAAATAACAGGTGAGCAGATAACCATAGCCGGCAAGGTGAAAGGCAACATTAAGGCGTCGCGCGAGGTAAAGCTTGTTTCACCGGCGTGCGTGATAGGCAATATAGAGACGCCCGTGCTCAGCGTGGCAGAGGGCGCTGTTATGGACGGCAACATAAAAATGGGAGCCCAGGGATCTTTTTCCGGTCCTCAAAAAGGCACGCTGACTATCGAGGAAGTCGCCAGGTATCTTGAGGTGGAGGACAGGCTCGTCATGGAATGGGCGAATAACGGAAAGCTGCCCGGTGTGCGTGACGGCAGCGTATGGAGATTTGACAGGAATGTCGTGGACAGCTGGGTCGCGAACGAAAAGATAAACTGACAACCGGTATCGGGGATTTGTGCCTGAAAAACTTCTGACATTGGATGAGATATCGGCCTACCTGGGACTTGACAGGGAAAATGTCGTGAGGCTTGTCGAGTCAGGAATAATACCCGCCTACAAAATAGGGGGATCCCACCTGCGCTTCAGAAAAGAACAGGTTGACGCGATAAGGGGAGAGATTTTGAATGCCGCCGCCGGCCCGGGCGACCGGGCTAAGGCTGACCTCCGGGCCCGCGCTGCCGGCGTATCTGCCGTGTTGGCCGGCCCTGACGAGAGGGAAAGCGTCGGAGACATGCTGCGCGACTTTTTGTATTTCAATGACTTCTATATCGTATGCATACTGATCGGCGCGTTGCTTCTGTGTGTTGTATTCAGGCTGTAAAAAGCCCGCCATGACCTGACCAAAGAATTACATGAGAAACATAAAAAGGCTGCTCGAAAGGCTTAAATCAAACAAAATATCCGTCGAAAAGGCGATGGAAGAACTGAAGTCATTGCCTTTCAGGGATTTGGGATTCGCGAAACTTGACTGTCACAGGTCACTGCGGTGCGGGTTTCCGGAAGTCGTGTACGGGGAGGGCAAGACCGTGGCGCAGCTGGCCGGGATAAGCCTCGACATGATAAAGCGCCGTGACGCGCTGCTTATAACGCGTGTCAGCGAAGGTGTGTACCGGGCGCTGAAAAAGCGCGTCCGCGTCCTGCGCTATGATAAATTATCGCGACTGGCGTATGTAGAACCCGTAAGGCGAAAGAAGTCAGGCCTTGTGGTGATCGTTACGGCCGGCACATCGGATGAGCGTATCGCCAGAGAGGCCGAATTGACCTGCCGGGTGATGGGAGCGGACGTTAAATTATTGTGCGATGTCGGTGTCGCAGGCATACACCGCGTGCTGAAATATACAAAGCTGCTGCAGGGGGCACGGGCGATAATAGTGGTCGCCGGCATGGAGGGGGCGCTCGCGAGCGTAGTCGGCGGCCTCGTATCAAAGCCGGTAATAGCCGTGCCGACGAGCGTAGGATACGGCGCGAGTTTCAGGGGCATAGCGCCGCTTCTTACAATGCTGAATTCGTGCGCGCCGGGTGTTGTTGTGGTAAATATCGATAACGGATTCGGGGCCGGTTATTTTGCCGCTATGATAACCGGGCAGGCCGGATGATATTCGGGGTTTGATATGAGTGTGGCGTATATCGACTGTTCCTCAGGCATCAGCGGCGACATGCTGCTGGCCGCTTTTCTCGACGCAGGTTTTAAGCCGGCGCTCCTGAAAAAGGAAATAGATAAATTAAAGCTAAAGGGCGTCCGTTTGCGTGTTACCGGAGTTAAGCGGCATCACATAATGGCCAGGAAACTCTGCTTCGATGTAAGAGATGCGGCCAAAACGCGTTTCACGGCCCGGGAAATAGAAAATATAATAAAAAACAGCGGTTTATGCGCCGGGGTTAAAGATGACTCGCTTAAGGTTTTCCGGAGACTCTTGCTTGCCGAGGGCAGGATACACGGCAGACGCAGCGAAACGCATCTCCACCAGCTCGGGGATATTGACACGGTGCTTGACATCACCGGTGTATGCTCTTGCCTCTGTCAATGGGGTATTGAGAGGGTATATTACGTAAATCCCGCATTCGGCTGCGGGGCAATGGACGCGGGATATCCGATGTCTGTGCCGGCCCCGGCCACTCTCGAGATCATGAAAGGCATTCCTGTCAGGTTTTCCGGTGTCAGGTCCGAGCTTATTACCCCGACAGGAGCGGCTATTTTACGCGAGCTGGGCAGGTATTGCGAACATGAACCGGTGTTACGCGTAAAGAGAATCGGTTACGGCGCCGGTGAAAGGGATCTGCCGGGTATTCCGAATGTTCTGCGTATTGCCGTCGGGGAAGAGGCGCGCAATTACGCGGCTGACAGCGTCACGGTCATTGAGGCCGCTATTGACGATACAATGCCTGTTGTGTATACTTATCTTTATGAACGGTTATTCGGCATAGGCGCGCTTGACGTCTGCACCGCGGGTATTCAAATGAAAAAACAGCGGCCGGGGGTATTACTGACAGTGCTCGTGCCGCACACGCTCGTCCGCAAAGCCGCGGATATTATATTAAAGGAGACAGGGACTAACGGCATACGTTATTACCCGGCAGACAGATTAATACTGGATAGAAAAATGAAAAGGGTCCGCACAAAGTGGGGCATGGTGGACGTGAAAATAAGCGGCGCCGGTCATGATGTTTATAAGGCATCTCCCGAATTTGAGTCATGCAGGTCCCTGGCGGCAAAAACCGGGGCCTCATTCATGGCTGTTTATGACGCAGCCAAGAGGGCCGCGCTGGGCATTTTATGCGCCTTGTTTATCTCGGCATGCGCGTCCGCCGATACCGTCACCCTCAAAAACGGCCGGGAGATCAAGGGGATAGTCGTCGAAGAATATAACGACAGGCTCGTGATGTCGACGGCTCAGGGGGAAATCGAAATAAAGAAGGATTCGGTAAGAAGCGTAAAGTATGATCTGGAAGAGCAGAACCTGGTCGCCATGGGCGATAAGTACATGGCCTCGCATCAATACGACAAGGCGTTTTATTTTTATGACAAGGCAAAAAAGATAAACCCCGATTATGCGGATGCCCTCGAAGGGGTAAATTACCTGAACAGCTATCTGTTCAGGCAGGCCGGCGCGAGAAAGGCCATGCATGTCCAGTGGAGGCAGGAAGTCGAGTCTTTTCAAAACAGTAAGCCTGTTACGTGGGAATCCAATGAATCGCAGCTCATACGGTTCATCGGGATGGAGCTTTCTGAAAATACAAGAAATGAGATAATAATATCAAAGGTTTATTCGGGTATGCCCGCGGCAGAGGCCGGCATAGAGAAAGGCGATTGCATATCGAGTATCTGGGGCAGGCTTACGAAATACATGTCAGTCGAGGATGTTGTCGCCGATCTGGTAAAGCCGGGGTTAATGGAGATACAGATCACGGTTGACCGTATAGTGCCTGTTACCCCTGATACCCTGACACAGCCGCAATTCGATTATGTGTTCGAGGGGTTGACCCTTAAAAACGTGACAAATGGTTCTAAGGCATACCTGGCGGGCTTCAGGGACGGGGACATGGTAAACACTATACGGGGACAGTCAGTGCGCTATACCCCTCTCAAAGAAGTGATTAAGGAGCTGAAGCTGGGGCCTACTGTGGTGGGCATACGCAGAAAAATCACTATCTGGAGAACAAAGGAAGGATAGGACATGGCAAAATCATACAGAAGGCGGCAGTATTTTATTTCTAAAGAGTTCCAGCTTAAATATGTCGGCGTTATCCTGCTTTTTATGTTTCTTGTTGCGTTTTTCTCGGCCTTAACGATCTATTACACGACCTGGATGCTGTTGGGCGAGAAGCTGGCCAATGTGTATCCTCAGGGACGGCTTGCCCTGATATTGAGGCATGCCAACGTAGTTTTATTCTGGAGGCTTATCGCAGTGACGCCGCTGGTGGCGTTCGGGGCCGTCTTTCTTTCCCACAGAATAGCCGGTCCGATATACAGGATCAAGAAAGACCTGGATTCTGTGGCTGACGGCAATTTCGCGCTCAGGATCAGGCTCAGGAAGACAGACGAGCTTAAAGATGTTGCCGATGCCATAAACAAGGTGCTCGATGTGCTGGAGTGCGTCGATAACAGGAATAGCAGCCAGAAAGAGTGATTTTTTGCTTGACAAATTTCATGATATATATATAATTTAGTCACGATTGTAGTAATAATCCATGTATCACATCCGGCAAGCCTATCGAATCAAGCCAAAATGTTACAGATGACATGAAAGAGCTGCGGATAATGGGGGTAAACCGCGAGCAACGCACTACAATACGGCCTCTTTAAAAAATATGCCTCATAATCGTTCTCGAAAACAATAATCAATAGCAGGTAAAAAGCGCGCTATGAAGCGAAAACGGGTTTTCTTAATAGACGGAAACTCCTTCTGTTACAGGGCGTTTTACGCCATCAGGACCCTTTCAAACTCGAAAGGGCAGCCGACAAATGCCGTGTACGGGGTGGTGTCCATGATTAACAAGATTGTGCGCGAGGAGAATCTTGATGTTTTGGCTGTCGCGTTTGACATGAAAGGTTTTACCTTCAGGCATAAGATGTATGAGGACTACAAGGTACACAGAAAGCCCATGCCCGATGATCTTATAAGCCAGATCCCCGTAATTAAGAATGTGATATCAGCCTACAATATCCCTATTTTTGAGACAGAGGGATATGAGGCCGATGATGTGATCGCTACCCTCGCTAAACGCGCCGAAAAAGAGGGGTATGACGTTTATATCGTGACAGGCGACAAGGACGCGCTGCAGCTTGTCGGTGACCATGTGCGGGTTTATAATCCGCAGAAGGACAAAATCGTTTATGACAGTGAAACGGTCGAAGCCAAGTTCGGCGTCAGGCCGTCGCAGATAACCGATTTGCTGGCCATCATGGGGGATGCCTCCGATAATATCCCCGGCGTGAAGGGGTTGGGGGATAAGGGGGCCCGGGAGCTGATAAGAGAGTACGGCAGCATCGAGAATCTCATGGACAGGCTTGATACGGTTAAAAGCGCGGCCAGGAGGAAACTGCTCGAGGAAGGCCGGGAGAGCGCCGTGCTGTCGAAGAGATTAGCCACGGTGAAAACCGATGTGCCGATAAAAACAGATTTCGACAAGCTTGTCAACAGGGAGCCTGACAGGGAAATGCTGGCAGAACTCTTCAAGGAACTCGAGTTCAGGACTCTGCTCAAGGACCTGACGCCGGCACGAAAACTTGAGGCGTCATACCGCATGATCGGCACTGCCGCCGAACTGGCTAAACTGGCGGCGGATATGGAGAAAACGGGCGAAATAGCGCTTGATTTTGAGACGACAGACCGTGATCCCATGGCGGCCGAGCCGGTAGGGATATCATTCTCATGGGAAACGGGCAGCGCCTGCTATGTGCCTTTTAATGTAAAAAAGGAAACGGGCGCTTCCCGGGCGTTTGCCGCGCTGAAATGCGCGCTGGAGAGTAAAAGTGTCAGGAAGATTGGCCAGAATATCAAATACGAGTACATTATCCTGAAACGGAACGGCATAACCCTCGCGGGCATTGATTTCGACACCATGATTGCCTCGTATGTGCTCGATCCCCAGAAGACGGCCCATAGCCTGGATGACCTTGCGGCCGAGCGCCTGAATCACAGGATGACGCCTATAACGGATCTTATCGGCAAGGGCAAGGACGCGGTAACAATGGATAAAGTAGAGCCCGGACGGGTGATGAAATACTGCTGCGAGGACAGCGATGTGACCCTGCGGCTGAAAAATATTTTAGAAAAAGAGCTTATCGAAAAAGGTCTGGACGGATTGTTCCGGGACTTGGAAATGCCCCTTCTTGAAGTGCTTGCCGGCATGGAGATGAGCGGGATATTGATCGACACGGACTACCTTGAGGGCATGTCGCGCGATATGGCGGGTAAGCTCGCTGTCCATGAGAAACGCATATATGAGCTGGCCGGCGAGGAATTTAACGTAAATTCGCCTAAACAGCTGCAGGGGATACTTTTCGGCAAACTTAAAATGCCGGTCATAAGGCGCACAAAAACCGGGGCATCCACCGATGAGGGGGTGCTCAGGAATCTGGCCGAGAAATATGAACTGCCGCGCGAAATGCTCAAATACCGCGAATATTCAAAATTGAAATCCACCTATGTGGATGCCCTGCCAAACCTTGTGAACCGCGGGACCGGGAAAGTGCATACATCTTTTAACCAGACCGTGACTGCCACCGGGAGGCTTTCCTCGTCGAACCCGAATCTGCAGAACATCCCCGTAAAGACAGAGGAAGGCAGAAAGATCAGGCGCGCGTTTCTGCCGGACGCGGGTGGCTCGATCCTTTTGTCCGCCGACTATTCCCAGATTGAGCTGAGGCTGCTGGCCCACCTGTCGCAGGATGAAAACCTGATCAGGGCCTTTAATGCGGGCAGGGATATACACGCCTATACGGCCTCATTGATCTACGGTGTGGATGAGAAGGACGTGACGAGAGAAATGCGCGATTCGGCGAAAACGGTGAACTTCGGGATAATTTACGGCATGAGCGCTTTCGGCCTGTCCCGCGAACTCGGCATAGGCATCGAGGCCGCCGGGGCGTTTATCGATAATTATTTTAACCGTTATCCCGGAGTTAAAGTTTATCTTGAAGAGAAGGTGATGGAGGCCAGGAAGAGGAAATATGTCACGACGATAATGCAGAGGCGCAGGTACATACCGGAAATCGCCAGTGAAAACCAGAACGTGCGGAATTTCGCGGAGAGGACCGCCATTAACGCGCCGATACAGGGGTCTGCGGCAGACATGATCAAGCTCGCAATGATTTCGATATACGGCAGGTTGTCGGGCATGAAGAGCCGCATGATACTTCAGGTGCATGATGAGCTGGTGTTTAATGTCGCGCCCAAAGAACTTGAGGCCGTGGCGTCGATGGTGAAGGAGCGCATGGAAAATGTTGTCCATCTGTCGGTTCCCGTAAGCGTTAACGTCAAAACCGGGAAAAACTGGCTTGACATGGAGGCGTATACGGCATGAAGATTGTCGGCGTTACGGGAAGCATGGGGAGCGGCAAGACAAGTGTGTCGCGTGAGTTTAGCCGGTTGGGCGCGCTTGTGGTGGACGCGGACAGGATCGCGCGGGGCCTGCTTAACGAGCCGCGCGTGAAAAATGAAATCGCCGCTGTTTTCGGCGGAGAGCTGATCAGGCGCGGCCGCGTGGACCGGAAGGCCCTGGCCCGAATAGTATTCTCGGAAGGTAAAAATTTAAGGCGGCTTAACGCCATTATTCATCCCGGGATTATAGAGAGGATAAGAAAGCGGGTCAAAGGCGCCGGCAAGAGGGTCGTTATAGTAGACGCGCCGCTTCTTATAGAGAGCGGTTTCTGGCAAGAGGTGGACGCTGTCGTGCTTGTCGCGTGCCGTGCCGGCATTCAGCTGGACCGCCTGGCCGGCAGGGGGTATTCGCCCGATGAGGCCAAGAGGCGCATAAAGACGCAGATGCCTGCCCGTGACAAGAGAAGGCGGGCTGATTTCATGATAGCAAATAACGGGAGCCGGGCCGAGCTGGCCGCGGCTGTCCGGGACGTATGGCGAAAAATAAAAAAATAAACCGGAGAAACACAGGCGAAAAAAGGAGGATTTATGCAGCATATAGAAATCGGCAAACTGAAAGAGATGAACATGACAGAGCTCAACAAGCTGGCGAAATCGTTAAAGATCAACAGCATAAGCACGCTGAAAAAAACTGACCTGATCTTCCAGATCCTGAAGGCGAAGACGGAAAAGGAAGGCCTTATTTTCGGCGAGGGCGTGCTCGAGGTGCTACCCGACGGGTTCGGTTTCCTGAGGAGCCCTAATTACAATTACCTGCCCTGCCCCGACGACATATATATATCCCCGTCCCAGATAAGGCGGTTTAACCTGAAGACCGGCGACACCGTAAGCGGGCAGATACGGCCACCCAAGGATACGGAGCGGTATTTCGCGCTTCTTAAAGTCGAGGCAGTGAATTTTGAGAATCCCGACAGCGCGAAGGATAAAATACTGTTTGATAACCTGACGCCCATTTATCCCAACGAAAGGTACGTGCTTGAGACCGCGCCGGATGAGATCTCCATGCGCATAATGGACCTGCTTACGCCCGTAGGCAAGGGGCAGAGGGGCATGATAGTGGCGCAGCCTTACAGCGGCAAAACCGTGCTGCTCCAGAAATTCGCCAATGCCGTAACCACGAATTATCCCGAGACCATACTCATAGTCCTGCTTATAGACGAAAGGCCTGAAGAGGTTACCGATATGCAGCGTTCTGTCAAAGGCGAGGTGATAAGCTCGACTTTTGACGAGCCCGCCGAGAGGCACATACAGGTGGCAGAGGTAGTGCTCGAAAAGGCGAAACGCCTTGTTGAGCACAAGAAGGACGTTGTCATCCTGCTGGATTCGATTACGCGTCTAGCCCGGGCCTACAATACCGTGGTCCCTCATTCGGGAAAGATACTGTCGGGCGGCGTCGACTCCAACGCGCTGCATAAGCCCAAACGGTTTTTCGGCGCGGCGAGAAAAATAGAGGAGGGCGGCAGCCTTACGATAATAGCCACTGCCCTTATCGATACCGGCAGCAGGATGGATGAGGTAATATTCGAGGAGTTCAAAGGGACCGGCAACATGGAGCTGCAGCTGGACAGAGGGCTTTTCCAGAGGCGCATCTATCCGGCCATTGACATCAAGAAATCGAATACGCGCAGAGAGGAGCTGCTTGTTTCCCCGGAAGAGCTGGGCAAGGCCTGGCTTATGAGGAAGGCCCTCAATGATCTTAACCCCGTAGAGGCGATGGAGCTCCTGGGGGAGAAGCTTAAAAAGACCCAAGGAAACAATGATTTTCTCAATAACCTGAACCAATAATCAGAGAAGGCGGCGATAATGAGA
>JBDRBZ010000028.1:0-4832 GCA_043822175.1 Candidatus Omnitrophota bacterium | reverse complement strand
CGCGGACGGAAACAGGATGGCGATTTTTGAGCAGGTCATCAAGAGCCCGGTTGTTAAGGGAGGTTTTCCCCTCGGAGTGGATGTCGACGGTATGCGGATTATGGCCCTGATAGAGGGCCTTGCACAGTCGCCGCATCTTAAGAAAATACTCGAAGGCGGAGATCTGCAGAACCGGTTTTTTGTGGGCTGGAAAGATTCAGCGTTCGATATCATGAGGCAGAAAGGCCTTCCCGTATACTTTAGGTTCAGGGACGGGTACATATATCCCGAAACGGTTACAAGCGACGCTTCATTGCTGAGAGAGATCCGCGCGGGGTATGTGGTGCATAGGGGCCGGGCCATATGTGATTGGAAGGACGCGCGTTTTGATGCCAGGGGCACGTTACCCATAGGGATACAGGGGGTATTACAGCAGGATCATGACCCTGTTTTCCGCGGTTATTACAGCGAGCTTATGCATAAGATCTCAAACATGCCGGGCATGGAACAGCCGATAAGGGGGCTTGCAAGGGTGCCGGGATTTGAGCACCTGATGGAGGCGGCCAGGAGCGGGGCGGATACAGTGCCTGCGGTAGGCGGACAGCCTGCCGGTTTCCAGGCATATCTCAAGTCTGACAGCTCGTATTACAGCGCGGACAGGTTCGAGTTTAAAATCAGCGGGCAGGTAAAGAATATCGCCAGAAATGACGCGAGTGCCATAGTGGCCGCGAAGAATGAATTCATCGGCAACACAGTCTCAATGCCTGTTGTTGTGGACGGAGTCACGGTTGACATGCAAATAGACAAGCGTCTGGCTGCGGAATTAAAGAAATACGACATTGACTTGGCGGCCTTGCTTACGCATGCCGCTTCCCTGCGCAAAGACGCGGATTTCGCGGGTATGCTCACGGACCAGACCATAGCGCTCCTTGATAAATCAGAATCGCTTTTTGAGGATCATATGCGGAACGGTTTCATCGGTGTAAACGCGGCGTTGTTCGAAGTTATTGCCAAACAGGTGCCGCGGGAAGCACTGGGCGTATTGCTCGCGGTCGGCCTGACGCATGAGTTCAGGCATGAGGCCGGTGTGGGCAATACGGATGCCGATGAAATTATGCTATCGCAGGAAGACGCGATGGTGACGAGAGAAATGCTGAATGACATCACTAATAAAAATGCGGACCAGGAGCGGACATCGCTTACGGCCATTATTGACGCCGTAAACGGCGTGTCTGACGTCAGCTTATATGCCGCGAAACTCAGGGAAAGCGCGGCCGCCGCTCTTGAAGAGGGCCGGCTTTTCATGCCAGAGTATGATTTTAAGCAGGGGCCGGATCAGGGCCTTGAAAAGCAAATGGCTGAGAAGGGCATTGATTTCAGGGCGCCGGCTGAGAGGAACCGGGCCGTAATAGAGGCGATACGTCAGGCCATGGCAAAAGGAGAAGAACTCTCTATCGAAGGCCATTTAAGAGGCATCGACGGGCCGGGTTCATCACTCGATCTGCCTGAGTTCCAGAAGGCGCTTACAGAGGCAGGCCTTGACGTGACCATGGACCAGATAACCTCAACGCCTACGATTGCCAGCGAATTCAAGGTAAAGATCAGGTTTGAGCTGGCAGAGAACCCGGACGCTATAGAGTATGTGGCGCCGGATTATTTTGATGATGTTTATTCTGTGACAGAACCAATACAGATAACGCCTAATACGACGCAGAAAGACGCTGCCGCGTATATATTCATGAACATATTCGGGTTAAAAGGTATAAGGATCATATGCGATGAAATGCCTCCGGTGGCTTTAGCCGGCGACATGGAATCCTCGAATGTGGCCAATGTCGCGCTTATATCAGCGGCGAGCATGCTGAGCGGCAGAACCCTGTCGCAGGCAGACGTGTTCAGCCTTGCCGTAAAGCTTGAGAATGACGAGCTGAACGGGCTTACGGGCGGACAGGGGCATCTGTGCACCATGCTGGGCGGCGCCTTCAGGCACATATGGCTTTCAGGCATTAAGAATGATGCCGGAGAATTCGTGAATCCTTACGGCGCGTTTTCAGAACAGTTCCTGGATGACCGGCAGCTCGAGGAAGTCGAAAAACACACACTCCTTGTACAGGCAGGCAAGGATTATAAGGTAACACGGGACGAAACGAACGGCGCGATTACAAGCAGTGAACCTACGATAAAGAGGACGGCGGCGTTCATTAATTACATGTGGACGGACCTCCTGCGTGACAGAGATGCCATAGGCTTTGAATTGCACAAATCCAAGCTGGCCCTCGCGGCGCAGTTTACCAAGGCGCTTCAGTCGGGTAATTACGCCTCCGCTGTTGACGCCATGAATAAATACGTAGAGATCAGGGATAAAATCGCTAAGAGATGGATACAGCTGGCCCTGGACGCGCATTTTGGTAAGACTGTAGATGAAGCTACGAATCAGGTGTTACCCGGGCATGCCGCAAGATATGCTGACAAAATGTTTAATGAAGTAAATGTAGACCACGGCAAATACAGCGTGGCGCTGAATCAATACCGTACGTATCTTGCGGCGAGGCCAGGTAACGAGGAAGCCGCCGCAAACGACCTTAAAGGTATAAGTTTCTACACGCTGGAGCCCATAGCGGGTCTTATAGAAAAAATAAGGGAGCATAATGCGGCTCATCCCGAAGAGACTTTCGCCATATTCCCGTTAGGAGCGGGCGGGCCGAGCGCAAACCTCGTGGCAATGTCTGCCGCGAATGACAATTGCGCCAGCCTCATAAAACTGCTTCAGGACAATGGCATTATGGAAGTGACGGCTGAAAAAGCGCTTGAGGCAAAAGCCATAATCCGAGGAGAGGAGTCGTACACCGTCGAAGGGCAGGCCAGGCCTGTTACAGAGACTGCCGAAGGCATAAGGACAGTAAAAGGATGGATACGCTTCAAGGCAGGCAAAGAGCCCATGAAGTATACCGGATTCGCGGGCCTTCAGGGGCTGAATATCAAGACCCCGGAACTGCCGCAGGTGGTAAAGAGTAATCAGGTTATCGGCGACAGGAAAGGCCCTGTTGTGAATGCAACGGCCCAGCCGGCGCGGTTCCTGTCTTACGCGACAGTTGCCGCGGTAAAAGGCATGAACGATAGGATAGCAAGGGCAAAGGCCGCTGTCGAAGGGCAGCTGCTTCTGCCGACCATAGAACCGTTCGCGCGGCAGCCGAGAGGCAATGAGTCAAGCCTCCGGTACCTGGCGCGCATTGACGGATACGTGATGGAGAGGTACAACATCCTGCCCGGGCAGACAGTACATTCGAGCCGCCTGGCAGAGGGAAGGCCGCACAGGCTGTTTGTTGAGTCTGGCGAAGTACGCCTGGCCGATGAACAAGGCAACATAGTCGAGGTGAAAGCGGGCGAGGTCATAGAATGGGATTCTTCCAGATATACGGTGCAGGCC
Organism: Candidatus Omnitrophota bacterium; assembly: GCA_043822175.1. Taxonomy (GTDB): domain Bacteria; phylum Omnitrophota; class Gorgyraeia; order JABMRN01; family JABMRN01; genus JBDRBZ01. Next base: position 1,426 of record JBDRBZ010000028.1, on the reverse strand, counting down.
CCATCGGCCAATGCCGTTATGTACGCTGAATATAAATACGGCGTTGATGAGGCGGATATCTATGCCGGTTATGAGGCATTCAAGTCCGCGGTTGTCCAGCAGCGCCTGGCAGAGGCCGCGGCTAAAGAGCCGGCGAGGAAGAAGGTCATGCTGCATGTGCCCAAGCCCATGTACGCGGGCAATGAATATACGGAAGAGAAGAGGCTGCTCGAGAGATTGACCGGCGGAGCCGTACAGATGGACCATTATGACGCTACCGCGGAAGACCTTGAAAGAAAGTCCAGACAGCTTGACAAATCTCTTGAGCATGTATTTATAATGTACGATACATTGCTGCAGGAGACGCATGATAACCCGGACTTGCTTGAGAGGTTAAAACCGGTCTTAAGTAACCGCATCCTGCCTGTTAAGGCGCCGAAGAAGGGTAAACATGTGGCCATGATACGTGAACTTGAGGCAACAGGCGTGGTCATAGGTTTGACTCAAGAGAGCGATCTGACTGAAGGGGCCGCAAACCCGATGGCAGAGGTATTGCAGAACGTGATGACCCAGTTAGTCGGGTCTGCTGAGCCCATAGGGTTCGATATATTGAAGAACCTGTTGGGCGGCAACATGAACTTAAGTGTTGAGCAGTTCAAGGGTATCCTCAACGTATTGATAAGGAACCTCGTGCCTCTGGAAAAGTATGACATGGACCAGAGGATACAGGAGAGAAGGCAGATACTCTGGGCCGCGTAATCCGCGGCAGAATACGAGGCTCTGGGTTGCCGCATACATACGGAAAACGAGAAAGGGGTACAGCGAATGTACCCCTTTTTCTGTTTGACAACAATAATCTCTATGATATCATATATAACGCTTATATTATCATAGGAGGTGTTTTATCAGGCAGATCAGCATAGTTCTTGTATTAATCTTGCCTATTCTTATATTCTCCCCCGGATGCGGCGAACCCGCTAAAACCCAAACCGGCGATTCAATAACAGTATGGCACTGGATGTCTGACAGGGAAGAGGCCTTAAATATGCTGGCTAAGGAGTATAAAAAGGAAACAGGCATTGACCTGAAGTTCGAGCTTTACGCGCCCACGAGCGCTTACACGGCCAAGATACGCTCAGCCGCGCAGGCCGACAAACTCCCTGATGTTTACGGCATACTGCTTGAAATGCGCGATTTCGCCTCGTTTATCAAAGCCGGTCACGTGCTCGATCTAACCGCCGTGATGAAGGCCGATGACTCGGCATGGGAAAAGAGATTTTACAAAAGCGGCCTCGCGATGAACATATTCCTTGACGGCAACCAGTACGGTGTCGTTCCCGGCATATACGGCGCCCCGCTTGACATAAACAATATACAGTTCATATATAATCTGGACCTCCTGAAAAAAGCCGGGTGGGATCTGTCGAGCCTGCCGTCCACGTGGGAT
>JBDRBZ010000027.1:0-10328 GCA_043822175.1 Candidatus Omnitrophota bacterium | reverse complement strand
GCGAAGGCATGATGAAGCTTGTTGAGGAAATAATCAGGGGCGCGGCCCGCGAGGTGACGGGCGCGGAGAAACTGACATACGAAGATAAGGAGATCGACCTCACCCGCTGGGAGAGAGTTTCGTTCGCCGAACTGATGAAAGGGTCTTTCGGCATAGAGCCTAAAGACAGCACAGAGACATGGATAAAAAAGCTTAAAAGCAAGGGCGTGGAAGTCGAAGGCAAGGAGCTGGGCAGGACTCAGGTCATTAACATTGTGGGTGAACTCATCGAGCCCAAGGCGGCGAATCATCCTGTCTTTGTCGTGGATATGTTTAAGGAGATGTGCCCCCTGGCCAAGACAAAACGCGATAACCCGTCCCTGACAGACAGGTTTGAGCTCTACATAGGCGGCATGGAAGTGGCTAACGCTTATTCGGAGTTAAATGATCCCATTGAGCAGAAGGAAAGATTCGAGGAACAGGGCGGGGAATTTGACGCGGATTTTGTCCGCGCGCTGGAGCACGGCATGCCTCCGGCAGGGGGATTGGGCATAGGCATTGACAGGCTGGTGATGCTTATCACGAACAGCCCCAATATCAGGGACGTGATACTTTTTCCGCAGTTAAAACCCGAGACTAAAAAAGAGGAAACAGCCGAAGGGGAGTAGGACGCGCATGTGGACATTGTTTGTGAGCATCAGGTATCTTTTAGCGGGCAGGCGCGAGAAATTCATATCCATAATAAGCGCCATTTCCATAATAGGGGTTGTAATAGGGGTGGCCGCTTTGATAGTCGTTATATCGGTGATGTCGGGCTTTGATGAGGAGATAAAGGAAAAAATCATCGGCACGTACGCCCATGTGATAATTACCACGGACGGCGGCATAGAGGACCCGGCTGCCGTTATAAGCTCGGTTATGAAGAACGGCGATGTCGTCGCGGCGGGCAGTTTTGTCGAAAGACAGGCCCTTCTGAAATCCGGGAAAAATGTGGTAGGCGTGCTCGTCAGGGGAATAGACGGCAAGGATGAGGCCGCGGTTGCCAACATCAGGCGTTTTACCGGAAAGGGCAGGCTTGATTTCGGGCAGAACGGCATAATCGCGGGAGCCGAATTGTCCAAGGCGCTTAACATCCCGCTCGGCGATTCTGTCTCATTGATGGCCCCGGAGGCGCGTAAGTCCGAGGATTTCGTGGTCACGGATGTGTTCACTTCGGGGCGGTATGATTACGACGCGAACATAGTGCTTATGGGCATGGGCGCGGCCATGAAATTATTTAACGCAAAAAATGTCACGGGTATTGCCCTGCAGGTAAAAAGCGAATATGACGTCAAGAAGGTACAGCGGGCGCTCCAGAAGGAGCTCGGCTATCCTTTTGTCGTGAGGACGTGGATGGACCTTGACAGAAATCTCATGAAGGCCCTCGCCATGGAGAAGAAAATGATGTTTGTGATATTGGGGCTTATCGTTATGGTGGCGTGCTTTAACATATCGAGCTCACTTATCATGATGGTGATGGAAAAGACAAAGGATATCGGCATACTGCGGTCACTGGGCGCTACGGCTTTTCAGGCAGGCGCGATATTTCTTATGGAAGGGCTTTTCATAGGCGCGTTGGGCACGGGCGCGGGGGCGGTAATAGGCATATTCATAGCGAGGAATATCAACCCCATAGCGGACGCGGTCGAGAAATTTACGGGTTTCGAATTTTTCCCCAATGACATATACTATCTGTCGTCCATACCGGCGCTCGTGAGCGTCAGCGACGTCGCCGTTATAGTGGGGTTCGCCATGATACTGGCTACGGTATCGGGCATATACCCGGCGGTTCAGGCGGCGAAGCTGGACCCGGTCGATGCGATAAGATATGAGTGATCTTGATCGGAGCAAAATGGATATACTGATCGAAGCCAGGGGCATTGAGAAAACGTACCGCAAAGGTAAGGTCAGGATTGACGCCGTCAGGCGGGCTGACCTCGATATCGCCCGCGGTGAATGCGTCGCTGTCATAGGGCCGTCCGGAGCCGGAAAGTCCACTCTGCTGCATATGATCGGCGGCCTCGATACCCCGACAAGGGGATCGGTTTTTTTCGAGGGCAGGCGCGTTTACGGCATGGGTGACGGGGAAAGGTCACGTTTCAGGAACCGGAAGGTGGGGTTTGTTTTTCAATTCTATAATCTACTGCCTGAGTTTACGGTGCTTGAGAATACGATGATGCCGCTTCTTATGGGCGGCAGCCGCGGGATGTCCCGCATGGCCATGAGGGCAAAGGCCGGGGATCTGCTGTCCCGCATGGGGCTTGACAGCCGCCTCGGCCACAGGCCGGGTGAACTGTCGGGCGGGGAGGCGCAGCGCGTTGCCATAGCCAGGGCACTGGTGATGGGCCCGGATATCCTGCTGTGCGACGAGCCGACGGGCAATCTTGATTCTAGCATGGGCAGGCAGATATATGATATAATAGAGTCAATCTCGGAAGAGAACCGGATGAGTGTTGTTGTCGTGACACACCGTCAGGATAAGGAAAGTTTTTTTGATAAGGTTTATTACATGAAGGACGGTGTTTTATCAGGGGTGTGCCCCGATACCGCGCGGGAGGGCAAGTGGGAAATAAAGTATACCTGAACGGGAAGTTTGTGGATAAAAAAGACGCAAAGATCTCTGTCTTTGACCACGGACTCCTTTACGGGGACGGGGTATTTGAGGGGATACGCAGCTATAGCGGGCTCGTTTTCAAGCTGAAGGAACACATCGACAGGCTGTACGAGTCGGCGTCGCTCATCAGGCTCAATATCGGCCTTACAAAGAAGCGCATGACGGATCTGGTGGTGGCCACTTTAAGGAAGAACAGGCTCAAGGACGCGTACATACGCCTGGTAGTCACAAGGGGCCCCGGAGACCTCGGGCTAGATCCGAAGAAATGCCTTAAACGAGGTGTCATATTTATCATAACAGATAAGATCGCGCTTTACCCGAAGACTTTTTATGATAACGGCCTGAACATCATAACAGCGAAGACAAGGAGGAACCTGCCGCTGGCGATTAACCCGAGGATAAAGTCGCTTAACTACCTCAATAATATCCTGGCCAAGATCGAGGCAAGCGACGCCGGCGCGCCTGAGGCCATAATGCTGACCCATGACGGGTTCGTGGCGGAATGCACGGGCGACAATATTTTTATCATAAAAGACAAGGTCCTCATGACGCCGCGCGTGGAAGTGGGGGCGCTCAACGGCATTACGAAGAACGCGGTCATAGACATCGCCCGGGCCGGCCATTTCCGGTTTAAGGAGATGGACATGACCGTGCTGGACATATACCGGGCAGACGAGTGTTTTCTTACCGGGACTGCCGCTGAAATCGTGCCGGTCGTGAAGGTCGACGGGAAAATAATAGGAACGGGCAAACCCGGGGAAATTACCGGATTTCTTTTGTCGGAATTCAGGAAAATGACGAAAACGGACGGTGCGAGGTACTGAAAAGGCCGCGCGCGCGTACGGCTTGAAGCGGGGGTATTAAATGCTTTGCGACATATGCAAGACCAGTGAGGCAACGGTGCATCTTACGGAAATAGTGAACGAGAATATCACAAAAATGCATCTCTGCGAGAAGTGCGCGCGCGAAAAGGGTGAAGAGATGGAGACGCATTTCGGGTTGTCCGACCTCCTGGCGGGATTATCGGATTTCGGTATGCCTCCCACGGTGAAGGGGCGCAAGAGCGCCAAATGCCCGTCCTGCGGGTTTACGTTCATGGATTTTCAGAGGATCGGCAGGCTGGGCTGTCATGCGTGCTATGATACGTTCAGGACACAGCTTGTTCCGCTTCTTAAGCGTATACACGGCTCTGACTCGCACATGGGCAAGATGCCGGTCAGGACCGCGGACGGAAAGATGAGTAAAGACGCGCGGGATCTGCACGAGGTCAAGAAGCGCCTGCAGAAGGCGATCGATACGGAGGCCTACGAGGATGCCGCTGTCTTGAGGGACAAAATAAGAGAGCTCGAGAAAAAGTTACAGAAAAGGGGCAAAGATGAAAATAGATGACCTTCTGCATAGGGGCAGTGAATGGCTCAACTCGAAAGGGCCGCGCTCGGAATGCGTTATTTCAAGCCGGGTGCGCCTGGCGCGCAACATAGAGAAAATGCCATTTTTTAACCGCGCCAACCCGCCCGCGAAAAAACGGATCATGGAAATAGCCAGGGCGTGCGTGGAGAAAAGCAAGATTCTGAAGGCAGCGTCGTTTATACCCATGAAGAGCGTCACAGACCTTGACAGGAAATTTCTGGTGGAACGGCACCTCATGAGCCCGGAGCACATGGCCGATCCTGAGTTCAAGGCCGTGGTCCTTGACGAAAACGAGGTTGTGAGCATTATGGTGAACGAGGAAGACCATTTCAGGCTCCAGGTCCTGCAGTCGGGATTCAACATGCAGAACGCCTGGAAGCTGGCCGACGAGATTGATACGGAGCTGTCAGGCATGGTCAGCTTCGCCTTCTCCCAGAAATGGGGGTATCTTACCGCCTGCCCCACGAATGTGGGCACCGGCCTCAGGGGATCGGTGATGCTGCATCTGCCCGCGCTGGCCATGACAGGGCAGTTAGGAAGGGTGTTTCAGGCGATATTGAAACTGGGATTAACCATGAGAGGTTTATACGGCGAAGGCACCGAGGCCACGGGTGACTTCTTCCAGATATCAAATCAGGTGACGCTCGGGCATTCCGAACCCGACCTTATAGGCAATATAGAGGCGGTTATAAACAAGGTGATAATGCGTGAGACTTCGACACGCGGCATGCTGCTGGAAAAAAACAGGGAAGAATTGACCGATAAGATCTGGCGGGCCCTGGGGACGCTGAAAAATGCCCGCATTATGTCGAGCACCGAAACAATAACACTTCTGTCCACCGTGAGGCTTGGGGTTGACGTGGGTGTCATAAAGGACATACCGCTCGGCACGGTCAACGAGTTGTTTATGCTTATGCAGCCGGCGCATCTGCAGAAGCTCAGCGGTAAGATCCTCTCGCCGCAGGACAGGGACCAGATGAGGGCCGCGCTGATAAGGGACAAAATCAAGTAATTCTCACATAAGGAGGTTGATGCATTATGGCAATGTTTAACAGATTTACGGAAAGGGCGAGAAAAGTCATTCTTCTGGCAAAAGAAGAGGCGAAACGGTTCAATCATGATTACATCGGCACAGAACACATATTGCTCGGCCTTATCAGGGAAGGGGAGGGCGTGGCGGCCGCGGTCCTGGCCAGCATGGGCTTAAGCGCCGACAAGATAAGGATAGAAGTGGAGAAATTCGTTCAGCCCGGCCCGACAACAATGATCTCCGGGGATATACCTTTTACTCCAAGGGCCAAGAAGGTTATAGAGCTTTCCATGGATGAGGCGCGTAATCTCGGGCATAATTACATAGGGACGGAACATCTGCTCCTCGGCCTTATCAGGGAAGGGGAAGGCGTGGCGAGCCAGGTGCTGATAAGCATGGGCCTTGACCTCGACCGCGTACGCATGGAGATAATGAGCCTCCTGGGGTCTTCCATACCGGGATACGAGACGCCCGGGAAAACGAAGAAGGGCAAGACCCCGGCCCTGGATTCGTTCGGCAGGGATCTTACCAAACTGGCCCGCGATAGCAAACTCGATCCTGTGATAGGCAGGATGAATGAGATAGAGCGCGTCATTCAGATACTGTCACGCAGGACCAAGAATAATCCCGTGCTTCTCGGGGAGGCGGGGGTCGGCAAGACGGCTATCGTGGAAGGGCTCGCGCAGAATATAGTGACGGGCGACGTGCCGGAAGTGCTTAAGAATAAAAGGATCATAATACTGGATCTGGCGCTCATGGTTGCCGGCACAAAATACAGGGGCCAGTTCGAGGAGAGGATCAAGGCCGTGATGGAAGAGCTGAAGAGGTCCACGGATGTCATAGTGTTTATAGACGAACTGCATACGCTCGTCGGTGCGGGAGGAGCGGAAGGCGCGATAGACGCCTCTAATATACTCAAGCCCGCCCTGTCACGCGGCGAGATACAGTGCATAGGCGCGACTACGCTGGATGAGTACCGTAAACATATCGAGAAAGACGCTGCGCTCGAGAGAAGGTTCCAGACAATAATGGTGGAGCCGCCGAATATAGAGGAAACCATAGCGATCCTTAAGGGCCTCAGGGACAGGTATGAGGCCCATCATAAGGTCAAGTTCCTGGATACCGCGCTTGAGGCGGCGGCAAAACTGTCGGACAGGTACATATCGGGCAGGTTTCAGCCGGACAAATCCATTGACCTCATTGATGAGGCGGGTTCGAGGGCGAGGCTTTCCACGATGACTGCCCCGCCTGAGGTCAAAGATGTGGAGGCCCAGCTTGACGACGTGAACAAAGAGAAGGAAGAGGCGGTAAAGGAGCAGGATTTCGAGAAGGCCGCCAGGATACGCGATAAGGAGAGGAGGCTTAAGGACAGCCTTAACGCCATCAAAAAAGGATGGAAAGAATCGCGAGGACAAAAGACGCTCTCTGTAACCGAGGATGACATAGCGTACATAGTATCCAAATGGACAGGCATCCCCATACTAAAACTCGAGGCAAAGGATTCCGAGAAATTCATGCGCATGGAAAATGAGCTGGAGAAGGCGGTTGTGGGGCAGAATGAGGCGATTCAGGCCATAGCCAGCGCCGTCCGGCGGTCCCGTGCGGGCATAAAGGATCCGAAGAGGCCCATAGGTTCGTTCGTATTCATGGGGCCTACCGGAGTCGGGAAAACACTGCTCGCGCGGAAGCTCGCGGAGTTTATGTTCGGCAACGAGGACGCGATAATACAGATTGACATGTCCGAATACATGGAAAAATTCAACGTTTCGCGCTTGGTCGGCGCCCCGCCGGGATACGTCGGATATGAGGAGGGCGGCCAGCTGACCGAGAAAGTGAGGAGGCGGCCTTACGCCGTGGTGCTGCTGGACGAGATAGAGAAGGCCCATCCCGACGTGTTTAACCTGCTCCTTCAGGTGCTGGAAGAAGGGCGACTGACCGATTCTTTCGGCAGAAAGGTGGACTTCAAGAATGTGATCCTTATCATGACTACCAACATCGGGGCGGACATGCTGCGGAAGCAGGGGTCCATAGGCTTTCAGGCGACCGAAAAAGAGAGCGAGACCCATAAGGACATGAAGTCGCGTCTCCTTGAAGAGGTTAAGAAGGTGTTTAAGCCCGAGTTCCTGAACCGCGTGGACGACATTATCGTGTTCAGGAGCCTGACGAGGGATGACCTCAGGCATATTGTGGAGATAGAGGTAAAGGACGTCATGGAAAGGCTGAAAGACCAGAATATCGTTATCACGCTCTCTGACGGGGCAAAGCAATTTCTTATAGATAAGGGCTTTGACAAGATATTCGGGGCCAGGCCGCTTAAAAGGACAATACAGCGTTTTCTCGAAGACCCGCTTGCGCAGGGCATAATATCGGGCAGCATCAAAACCGGCAGCAGGATAAATGTTGAGGCCAAGGCCGATCACCTGGACTTTAACGCCGTGGACGCTGCCGCGGCCGGCAGTGACGATAAAGTGGCCAACAATAAGGAAAACGCATGACTGTGACAGCGGCGAGGGAAAATATCAGGACGCTGGGGCATAAGGCCCTGGGTATTTTCAAATATACGGGGGCCGTGTCGATCCTGATCTGGCAGATAATCCTGACGCTCCCGCGAAAGCCTTTCCGCATAGGACAGACGGTAAAGCAGATAACCAAGATAGGCATGGAAAGCCTGCCCATAGTGTCGCTGATAAGCTTTTTTACCGGTATGGTGCTGGCGCTCCAGAGCGCGTATCAGATGCAGAAGATCTCGGCCGAGATGTACATCGCGTCGCTGGTGGCCCTCTCCATGACAAGGGAGCTCGGTCCTGTCCTGACGGCCCTTATCGTGGCCGGCAGGTGCGGGGCCTCCATAACGGCCGAACTCGGAACCATGCGCGTGACCGAACAGATAGACGCCCTGGAGACGATGGGGACTAACCCGATAAATTACCTTGTCATGCCGAGGTTCTGGGCGTTGCTGATAAGCCTGCCCGTGCTTACGATATATTCCGACATTATCGGCATACTCGGCGGGTATGTTATCGGCAGGTATAAACTGGGCATAACGCATCATATGTATCAGCGGATGACGTTTGAGCCTTTGCGGCATAAGGACATATACAGCGGGCTCCTGAAAAGCGTGGTTTTCGCGATTATCATCTGTGTCATAGCCTGCTACGAGGGCATGAACACAAAAGAGGGCGCCGAAGGCGTGGGCAAGGCCACGACTTCAAGCGTGGTCAGGAGTTTTATACTTATAATAGCGGCAGACTGTCTGCTGACGGCGTTATTGTATTTTATAGGGCATTAGGCGGCAACATGATAGAAATAATAAATCTCTCTAAAAGCTTCGGCGGAAAGAAAGTGCTCGACGGCGTAAATCTTTCCATAAGGAGGGGAGAAACCACGGTTATTATAGGCAGGAGCGGCTGCGGAAAATCCGTTCTGCTCAAACACATAGTCGGGCTCCTCAGGCCTGATTACGGACAGGTTATCGTGGACGGAAGGGATATCACAAGGATGGGGCAGAATGAGCTGAACAGCCTGCGGCTTAAGATCGGCATGCTTTTCCAGGGGGCCGCCCTTTTTGATTCGATGTCTATATCAGAAAACGTGGCGTTTGCCATGACCGAGCACGCGGGCAAGTCCGCGCAGTTCCGCAGGGAAAGGGTGAGGGAATGCCTCTCGCTTGTAGGGCTTAAAGGCATAGAGGAGCTCAAACCCGCGGAACTCTCAGGCGGCATGAAGAAACGCGTGGGACTGGCCAGGGCCATATGCATGCAGCCGGAGATCATACTGTATGATGAGCCGACTACAGGGGTCGACCCCATAATGGGGGATGCCATCAATGACCTTATAAAGGACCTGCACGACAAGCTTAAGGTCACGTCGATAGCCGTGACCCATGACATGAAGAGCGCTTATAAAATCGCCGATAAGATCGCCATGCTTTATAACGGCAGGATTATCATTCACGGCACGACGGATGAGATCCGCGGCAGCGATAACCCGATAGTCCAGCAGTTTATTACGGGCGCGGCCGTAGGACCGATAACAGAGGCTGCCGACTCAAAACATATTCTCGAAAACATGAACAAGGACCGATAGAATGGCGGAGGTACAAAGTGACGGACAATAAAAGCTTGGAACTAAAAGTAGGGCTTTTCGTCGGGATGGGCATAGTGATATTTTTCATAATCGTGTTTTCCATAGGAGATATCTCATTCGTTCAGAAGGGATATGACCTTTACACGACTTTCAGTTTTGTGGACGGATTGGCCGAAAGCGCCCCCGTCAGGTACGCCGGCGTCGACATCGGGCATGTGAAAAGCCTCACCATGTATGAGGATGCCAAGGCGGGCAGGGTCAAGGTCAAGGTCACGCTCTGGATCAGCGATGATAACCGGAAGGTGGAGAGGGATTCGGTAGCCTGCATAAACACACTGGGGTTATTGGGCGAAAAGTACCTCGAGATATTCCCGGGCAACACGGCCGGGGGCGTTCTGGCTCCGGGGGAGCTGCTTGTCGGCAAAGATCCGATAATGATGCGGGACGTTACGGATTCCATGTCCGGCCTGGCTGATTCTGCGGGCGCTATAATGGAAAGGCTCAAGAACGGTGAAGGGACACTGGGCAAGCTGCTTGTGGATGACAGCCTTTACAACGAGCTTAACACGATAATGACGCGTTTACGGGAAGGCAAGGGGACCATGGGAAAACTCCTCGCCGATGACGGTATGTACGATAATCTTAACGCCGTTCTCGCGGGCTTAAAGGAAGGCAAAGGGACCATAGGAAAGCTGCTTGTGGACGAGAGCATATATGACAACCTGGATGAGTTTGTGGCCGATATAAAGGCGCATCCGTGGAAGCTTCTCCATAAGCCGTCAGGGAGAAAATAGGTCCGGCATAAAAGGAGGTAGGATTTTATGACTATAGCGGCGCTCAGGCTTTTCTTCGCATTTTTATCTGTTATCGCGGGGTATTATATAGGCCTGCTTTTGAACGGGTTTGACCAGCTTTACGGGGCTGTCGGGGCTGTTATAGGCGTATTCGGGGCCATGCTCCTCATATTAGTCGAGATACTGATCAGAAAATTCTCGACAAGAAACCTGTCAGCCGCGGTGTTCGGGCTCATATTCGGGTTTTTCATGGCCTGGCTTCTGACGCTCGTGCTCAAACTGATCCCGATGAGCGAGGATCTGTATTCTTCCCTTCAGATCGTGTTCATGCTCGTATTCTGCTACCTCGGCATGGTGATAGCGGTAAGGGGCAAGG
>JBDRBZ010000026.1:0-9773 GCA_043822175.1 Candidatus Omnitrophota bacterium | reverse complement strand
CTCGAGCAGATAAAAAAGCAGCTCAACAAGCTGATCGACGTGATAAAGGTAACCGATCTGACCAGGAAAGAATATATCAACAGGGAGCTGGTCCTGCTGAACGTCAGCATGAGGGCGGATACCAAGGAAAAGATCATCCAGGCGGTCGACAGCGTGGGCGCCGAAATTCTCGACGTAGGGCGCGGCACGATTACCGTCGAGGAAACCGGGGATTCCAACAAGATAAACGCGCTCATGGCGCTGCTCAAACCCTTCGGCATAAAGGAAGTCGTGCGTACGGGGAAGATCGCGATACAGACGGAAGGCGAAAAAAGGGACACTGATAAAGACAAGGAGGAATAAATGGCAAAGGTTTATTATGACAAGGATGCTGATCTCGGGCTGTTGAAAGGGAAAACGGTCGCTATTATCGGTTACGGCATACAGGGCCGCGGCCAGGCGCTGAACCTGCGGGATTCGGGGGTAAAGGTCGTTGTGTCTGAACTGGCGGGGACGCCCAATTATAAAAACGCGGTAGAGGACGGGTTCAGGCCCGAGGACGCGTCAAAGGCGGCGAGAGAGGCGGACATAATACAGATCCTCACGCAGGACCATGTGCAGGCAAAGGTGTACAGGGGCGCGATCGAGCCGAACCTGAAAAAAGGAAAAGCGCTTGTATTTTCACACGGTTTCAACATACATTTCAAGCAGATCGTGCCTCCGAAAAACGTCGATGTTTTCATGGTAGCGCCCAAGGGGCCCGGGGCCCTGGTGCGCCAGCAGTATCTCGAGGGGAAAGGCGTGCCCTGCCTCGTCGCCGTATTCAGGGACGCGACGGGCGGCGCCATGAAGCTGGCCCTTGCCTACGCCAAGGCGATAGGCGGCACGCGCGCGGGAGTGATAAAAACGACGTTCAAGGAAGAAACCGAAACAGATCTTTTCGGCGAGCAGGCAGTCCTCTGCGGCGGCGCGACAGCGCTGATAAAGGCCGGTTTTGACACGCTTGTCAGTGCGGGGTATCAGCCCGAGATAGCGTATTTCGAGTGCCTGCATGAGCTGAAGCTCATAACAGACCTGATTTATAAGACAGGCATACAGGGCATGCGCAAGCGCGTGTCTGACACTGCCGAGTACGGCGACCTGACAAGGGGGCCGAGAATAGTCAACGCGAGGACGCGCAAAGAGATGGCCAGGATGCTGAAAGAGGTGCAGTCAGGCAGATTCGCCAGGGAATGGATACGCGAGAACGAGAAAGGCAGGCCCGTATTCTCGAAGCTTTCGAAGGCGGATGACAATATTCTTATAGAAAAAGTAGGCAAAAAACTGAGGACGATGATGCCGTGGATAGGGTAATCATATTCGATACGACGCTGAGGGACGGGGAGCAGTCGCCTGGGGCCAGCCTTAACACGAAGGAAAAGCTCGAGATAGCGCACCAGCTCGCCGCCCTTAATGTGGATGTCATAGAGGCGGTGTTTCCGATAACGAGCCCTGACGATTTCGGGGCGGTGAAGGCCGTCGCTAAGGAAGTGAAGGGGCCGGTTATCTGCGGCCTGGCGCGCGCGGTAAAGGCGGATATCGACGCCGCGTACAGGGCGGTCAGGTACGCCGGAAGGCCCAGGATACACGTGTTTCTCGCGACGTCCAAGATACACATGCGGTATAAGCTGAAAAAACCCGAAAGCGAAATACTGAAAGCGGCTGTCTGGGCGGTAAAATATGCCGGAAAAAAAATAAGCGATATAGAATTTTCGCCGGAGGATGCCTCACGCACCGAACCGGAATTCCTTTACAGGATCGTGGAAGCTGTCATAGAGGCCGGCGCCACAACCGTGAACATACCGGATACCGTGGGATACTCCTCGCCGCATGAATTCGGGGCGCTCATAAAGGGCATACGCCGCAACGTGCCTAACATAGACAAGGCCGTCATAAGCGTGCACTGCCATAATGACCTCGGCCTGGGCGTAGGCAATTCGCTTGCCGCCGTCATGAACGGCGCCCGTCAGGTCGAGTGCACGATAAACGGGCTCGGCGAAAGGGCGGGCAACTGCTCGCTGGAGGAAGTCGTCATGGCCCTACGGACGCGCCAGGATGTGTTTAAGGTCCAGACGGGGATCAGGACGCGCAGGCTGTACAACATCTCAAGGCTTGTCAGCAGGCTTACCGGCATACCGGTGCAGCCAAACAAGGCCATTGTCGGGAAAAACGCGTTCAGCCATGAGGCCGGCATACACCAGGACGGCTTATTAAAAAAGAGGGCCACTTATGAGATCATGAGGCCCGAGGATGTGGGGTTCGGCGGGACAAAACTTGTGCTGGGAAAACACTCCGGGCGCCACGCGTTCGGCGTGCGGCTGAAAAAACTCGGGTACGACCTCTCGGAAAAGGATCTCGAGAAGGCGTTCGCCCGGTTCAAGCAGCTCGCGGATAAGAAAAAAGAGATATTCGACGAGGATCTGGCCACCATAGTGGAGGATGAGATCGGCGCGTCCGTGCCCGAGACGTACACGCTTGTATCCTTCAGCGCCCTCTCCGGCAATGAGGTCGTGCCCAACGCCTCGGTAAAGCTCAGGAAAAAGGGCAAAATCTTAAGAGGCGTCTCTTCGGGCGACGGCCCCGTGGACGCGTGCTATAAAGCGGTGGATAAGATTACCGGCGCTCGCGGGAAACTCGCGGATTACCAGCTCCGCGCCGTCACGAGGGGCAAGGATGCGCTCGGAGAAGTTTCGATAAGATATGTGTGCGGGGCCAGGGAGGTAAGCGGCCGCGGCGCTTCCACTGATATAGTCGAGGCCAGCCTTAAGGCGTATGTCGACGCCATAAACAAGATGACGTACCGCGGGAGGGTCAGGAAAAACTGATTGCCGGCGCGGCGTTGTCAGTGTCAGGGTGCCGACAGGGCGCTTTGGCACTTTTTGGCATAAAAGGACGCGTGATTTATGACCAGGATTTACGGCCTTCTGGGACACGGGATAAGCTACTCGCTGTCCCCGGCCATGCAGAATGCGGCTTTCAAAAAAGCCGGCATAGACGCCGAGTACAGGATATTTGATACCGCCCCCGACGGGGTTGATGCCTTTTTCAGGAATATCCTGCGAAGCGGCGTATCGGGCCTGAACGTCACCGTCCCTTACAAAGTCCGGGCGCATGATTTCATAAAGACCTACGGCCATGTTGATGAGGCCGCCGACATGTTAGGGGCGGTAAACACGATAGCGATCAAGAGAAAATCGCTGTTCGGATACAACACGGACGCCTACGGCTTTACGCGTTCGCTCTGGACAGATCTCAAGTTTGACCCGAGCCTTAAAAATGTGCTTATATGCGGCATGGGCGGGGCGGGCGCTGCCTGCGCGATGGAGATCGCGAAGACCGCCGGACGGGTGTTTGTGTACGACATAGACAAAAAGAAGACGGATATTTTTGCCGAGCGTTTTCTTAAGTTTTTCCCCGAAGAGAAACTCTCCCGGATAAATGATGCCCGGGACGGCATGAAAGAGGCGTTGTCTCAATGTTCGCTGCTCGTAAACGCCACTCCGTTCGGGAGGAATCAGGACGAACTGCTTATAGACGGATCGTTTTTTCACGAAGAGTTAAAGGTGTATGACCTGATCTATAATCCTCCGGAAACGCCTCTTGTGAAAGAGGCGCGGAAGGCCGGGCTCAAGGCCGCCGGAGGCACGGGGATGCTGTTGTATCAGGGGGCGAAGTCTTTCCGGATATGGACGGGGCGGCGGGCCCCGGTCCGCGTGATGAAAGACGCGCTCATGAACGCGCTGGGAAGGGCGGGGTAACGGATTTAAAACATGATATTCATACCCGTAATTTTGGGCCTGGTGCTGGGCAGTTTCCTGAACGTATGCATCTTCAGGATCCCGAGGGGGGAATCCGTGGTAATGCCGCGCTCCAATTGCCCTAAATGCCGGCATTTCCTGCCCTGGTACGAGAATATACCCGTCTTAAGCTACATTTTTCTGAGGGGCAGGTGTTCCAGGTGCAGGACGAGGATATCCTTTGTGTATCCCGCGGTCGAAGTGCTGACTGCCGGATTGGCGGCGGTTATTTTCGTGTTTTTCGGCCTGACGCCCAAGGCGGCCATTTACTTTTTTATGTTTTCGGCGCTGATCGTGGTAACGTTCATTGATTTCGAGAGGCAGGAGATCCCGGATATCATCACCCTGCCCGGGATAGCCGCCGGGCTTATCACCGTCTTTGTATATCCTGACCTGCTGTCGCAGGCAAGGCCGCAGGCGATGCTCGATTCATTCCTCGGCGTCATTATCGGCGGGGGGAGCCTTTACGCGCTGGGTTTTCTCGGTGAGATCGTGTTCAAAAAGGAGGCCATGGGCGGCGGAGACATCAAACTGCTTGCCATGATAGGCGCGTTCATAGGATGGAAACTGTGCGTGGTCACTTTTTTTCTGGCGCCTTTCTTCGGCTCTTTTACCGGGCTCATTCTGAAGATCAGGGACGGCAAGGAAGTGATTCCGTACGGGCCGTACCTTTCACTGGCGGCCCTTGTCTCTGTTTTGTGGGGCGCTAACATCATAAAATATTTTTTTCCGAGCTAAGGAGGACATATGATCCGTTATATGACAGCGGGAGAATCGCACGGCAGGGCCCTTACGGCGATCGTTGACGGCATTCCGTCGGGGCTGGCTGTGGAAGCTTCTCGTATCGACAGGGAGCTCAAGAGACGCATGGCCGGGTACGGGCGCGGCGGCAGGATGAAGATCGAAAAAGACAGAGCCGTCATACTCTCGGGGGTGCGCAAAGGCCGTACCACGGGCGCGCCTGTCTGTATTCTCATCGAGAATAAGGATTTTGCCATCGACCGCCTGCCCGCGGTGACCAAGGCCAGGCCCGGGCACGCTGACCTGGCCGGGGCCATGAAATACGGGGCGAAAGATATCAGGGATGTGCTCGAGAGGGCGAGCGCCCGTGAAACAGCCGCCAGGGTCGCTGTGGGCGCCGTGGCCAGAATGCTTCTGGGCGAATTCAGGATAGATGTGATGAGCCATGTTGTTTCGATAGGGCCTGTCAAGGCTGATACCGGCGGGCTCACTTTTCTTAAACTTCGTTCGCTGGCCGAGGGCTCTTCCGTGAGGTGCGCTGACAGGCGCGCGGACGCGCTCATGAAAAAAGAGATCGATAAGGCCCGCCTGGACGGGGATACGCTCGGCGGCGTGTGCGAGATCGTGATCAAGGGCGCGCCGGCCGGGCTCGGGAGCTATGCCGCGTGGGACCTAAGGCTTGACGCGGGCCTTGCGCGCTGCCTCATGTCAATACCGGCGGTAAAGGGTGTGGAAATAGGAGCCGGGTTTGAGGCCTCGGGCATGCGCGGGTCATGCGTGCATGATGAAATATCCTATGACGGTGGAAACGGGTTCAGCCGCAGGACCAACAGGGCCGGCGGGCTCGAGGGCGGTGTTACCAACGGGGAGGATATCGTGCTTAAGATAGCGATGAAGCCCATAGCGACGCTCATGAAGCCGCTTTCTTCCGTCGACATAATATCGAAAAAAGCGGCCCGGGCCGCGGTCGAGCGCGCGGATGTGTGCGCTGTGCCGGCCTGCGGCGTGATCGACGAGGCTGTGGCGGCCATAGAGATAGCGGGGGCCATGGCCGTGAAATTCGGCGGGGATTCTGTCGCCGAGATGAAGAGGAATTTTTCGGGCTACATGTCGCAGTTAAGGAGATTTTAACGGCCGGGTATGCTGTGAAGAATATCGTCTTACTTGGTTTTATGGGTACGGGCAAGACTACTGTGGCGAAAAAAATCGCCGCGCTGTCGGGCATGATTTATGTTTCCACGGACGACGTCATCGAGGACAGGGAGGGCATGGCGATTGCCGTGATATTCGAGAAGAAGGGCGAAAAGTATTTCAGGGCGGTTGAAAAAGAGGTGATAAGCGAGATTTCCTTAAGGGACAAAGTCGTCATAGACGCCGGCGGAGGGGTTGTTCTCGACAGGGATAATATGCAAAGCCTCGGCAAAAAAGGCGTGCTTGTCTGCCTGTGGGCCGATCCGGAAGACATTTATAAAAGGACAAAAAAATACGCGACAAGGCCGCTTCTAAACGTAAAGGACCCGCTTGCGGCGATAAAAAGGCTCATGGATAAAAGAAAGGCCTGTTACGAGGCCGCCGGGTATCACGTCAATACGAGCGCCGTGGGCGCGGATGAGGCGGCCGAAACCATAATAGGATTCGCGAAACGCCATGGATGATCTGAGGAAACATATTATAAAGCTGAACATGCTGCCCGGCGTGGGGGCCGTAAGGGGCAGGGAGCTGCTAAAGGCTTTCCCTGATCCTGCCGGGATTTTCACGGCCGGGATAAAAGAGCTTGCCGGCGTCGAAGGGTTGAATTTCAGCGTTGCCTCGGAAATAGCCGCCGCGAGGGACGCCCTTGACGTTGACAGGGAGATCGCCGCGGCCCGTAATGCCGGGGCGGATATTCTCACCGAGGACGATGCGGACTACCCGCCTATCTTAAGCAATATTTATGATCCGCCGCTCGCGCTTTACTGCCGCGGCAGGCTGACGGAGCAGGACGCGCGCGGCGTGGCGATAGTAGGCACGCGGAGGGCTTCGATGTACGGCCTTGAGACCGCGCGCAGGCTCGCGTACGGGCTCGCCGGGCGCGGATTTACCGTCATAAGCGGGATGGCGCGCGGCATTGATACGGCGGCGCACATGGGCGCGATAGACGCCGGCGGCAGGACCATAGCCGTGCTGGGCACGGGCGTTGATGTGGCTTATCCGCCTGAAAACGCGGCCCTCATGGCAAAAATAGCCGAAACAGGGGCGCTGGTATCGGAATTTTCCATGGGCACCCAGCCTGTGCCCGGTAATTTTCCGGTGAGGAACAGGATCATAAGCGGCCTGTCCCTCGGTGTCGTGGTGGTTGAGGCGGCAGAGAGAAGCGGGGCGCTCATCACGGCCTACCTGGCGATGGACCAGGGCAGAGAGGTATTCAGCGTCCCGGGCAGGGTAGACACGCCGTCGGCCAGAGGGCCGCACAAGCTTATCAGGGAAGGCGCGAAGCTTGTAGAGTGCGTGGATGACATTGTGGAGGAATTGGGTTGTTTTTCCGGGTGCCTGCGGCAACAGGCCGTACATGGAGAGGGAAACGCCGTGGCAGGCCGCGTATTTTCGGAAAGGGAGAGGCGTATCCTTGATATGCTGTCCGGGGAGCCCGTCCATGTGGACAGCCTGAAATCGGACTCAGGCATGGACTTCGGGATGCTGTCGCGGGCCCTGCTGGAACTCGAGTTAAAGGGGGCCGTCAGAGAGCTCCCCGGTAAAATGTACGTGAAACACGAAAGGGAATGATCATGTCAAAATCGTTGGTCATAGTTGAGTCGCCGGCAAAATCCAAGACCATAAACAAAATACTCGGCAAGGACTTTTCGGTCATGTCGAGCATGGGGCATATCGTCGACCTGCCCAAAAACAAGATGGGCATTGACCTGGAGCACGGTTTCAAACCGGAGTATATAGTCATACCCGACAGGAGGAAGCACCTGGCCAAGCTCAAGAAAGAGGCCAGGCGGGGCGATACGGTATACCTGGCGCCCGATCCTGACCGGGAGGGCGAGGCCATAAGCTGGCACCTGAAAAACGAGCTGGGCAAAAACAAAAAAGTATACAGAGTAAGCTTTGACGAGATCACCGAGAGGGCCGTCAAAAACGCGTTTAAGCATCCGCGCGACATCGACATGAATCTGGTAAAGGCCCAGCAGGCGAGGAGGATCCTCGACAGGATAGTCGGGTATTCCATAAGCCCGATCCTCTGGAGGAAGGTGACGAAGGGGTTAAGCGCGGGCCGCGTGCAGTCGATAGCGGTGCGCCTTATAGTCGACAGGGAAAACGAGATCCGCGCCTTTCGGCCGAAAGAGTACTGGGACATAGAGGCCGTGCTCAGGAAACAGGTGCATTCTGACCATGAGCATCATTACCCGTTCTCGGCGAAACTCGACAGGCGCGATGATAAAAAGTTGGAGATCCCGGATAAGGAAGAGGCCGAGGGCATAATTAAAGAGCTCCAGAAGGCATCCTTTACCGTCAGGGACATAAAGGAGCTCAAGAAGAGGAGAAACCCGTCCGCGCCCTTTACCACATCCAAGCTGCAGCAGGAGGCCTTTAACAGGCTGCGTTTTCCGGCGAGCAAGACCATGCGCGTGGCCCAGACGTTATACGAAGGGGTGACGCTGGGCAAGGAGGGTGAGGTCGGTCTTATAACGTATATGCGCACCGATTCCGTGAAAATTTCGGTGGACGCGCAGAAAGAAGCCGGGGAGTATATTCTCGGAAAATTCGGCAAAAGGTATTATCCGGATACCCCCAATGTCTACCGTTCCAAAAAAACGGCTCAGGAGGCCCATGAGGCGATACGGCCGACACTGCCCCTGCGCGAACCCGAAAAGGTCCGGGAATATCTTAAACCCGAACAGTTAAAACTTTACGAGCTCATATGGAACCGCTTCATATCGAGCCAGATGAAGCCGGCGCTGTACGCGATCACGAATGTTTCCATAACCGCCGGCCGTTACCTGTTTAAGGCGAGCGGGAGCACCCTGATTTTCGACGGGTATCTTGTCCTGTACAGGGACGAAAAGGACAAGGAGGAAACGAACACGATACCGCCCCTTAAGAAGGAAGAGCCCCTCGATCTGCTGAAGCTCCTGCCGAACCAGCATTTTACCAAGCCGCCGGCCAGGTATTCGGACGCGACGCTGGTAAAGGCGCTGGAGGAAAAGGGCGTCGGCAGGCCGTCCACTTACGCGCCCACGATTTCGACCATATGCGCGCGCAACTATGTGAAGCGCATAGTCGGCTACCTCCAGCCGACAGAGCTCGGCGAGGCCGTGACAAACCTGCTGGTCAAGCATTTCCCGCAGATACTCGACATAAAGTTTACCGCCGAGATGGAGGACCAGCTCGATGACATTGAACAGGACAAGGTCAACTGGGTCGATGTGCTGAAAAAATTTTACGACCCGTTCGCGAAAGCCGTCGAGATCGCGAAGACGGAGATGCAGAATGTCAGGAGGGAGGGCATAAAGACCGACGAGTTCTGTCCTGAGTGCGGCAAGCCCATGATCATAAAATGGGGGCGGAAAGGCCGGTTCATGAGCTGTTCGGCGTTTCCGGAGTGCAGGTTCGCGAAGTCCATCACGACCGGAGTGAAGTGCCCGCAGGAGGGCTGTGAAGGGGAGCTTATAGAGCGCCGTTCCACGCGCGGCGTGTTTTACGGGTGCACGAAGTATCCGGCCTGCAAGTTTACGTCGCGGAGGCTCCCCAAGGAACCCGGCAAAGAAAAAGAAACCGCCGGCGACGATAACCCCGGCGCCGAAGTACAATAGTGCAGCGCTACATAAAAAAATTCGAGACATACTTGAGCGTTGAGAAAAACGCTTCGCCCCATACTATCCTCAACTACGTATCCGACCTTGAGGATTTCGCGTCATACGCAGGAGACAGGGGACCGGAGGAGATCGAGTATCTCGCCGTGCGGAAGTATCTCGCGGAAATGACGGCGAAAGGGCTGGCAAAAAAAAGCATAGCCAGGAAATTATCCTCGCTCAGGAGTTTTTTCAGGTTCCTGTTCAGGGACGGGTATATAAAATCAAATCCCATGTCAGGGATATCTACCCCCAAACTCGACAAAAAGCTCCCGGTGTTTCTGGATGAAGTTAAAGTGGTCGAGTTTATTATGGCGCCCCCGGAAGATGACATGATGGGCTTGAGGGACAGGACAATACTGGAGACGCTCTACTCCGCGGG
>JBDRBZ010000025.1:0-3743 GCA_043822175.1 Candidatus Omnitrophota bacterium | reverse complement strand
TTTCGCGCCGTTCGCACTGATGGCGGTAACAGATAACGAAGAAGCGGACGCGCTGAGCGGCGCCATGCCGGAGGAGGTAGAAGTCGTACCTAAAGCCGACTTATGGACAGCGATTACGGACATCATTGGGTCCGTCGGTTTACCCGAATACCTGAAAGCCCAGTTCATGGCAAGCCTTAAGGGCAAGCATGACCTTATGCCGCCTTATATCACCTGCAACGCAGCCTGTAATTTTCTGCAGGAAATAGTTCACGCCGCTGAATCAATAAGAGACGAGGTGCGCCGCTATTATCAAGCGGTCAGCGACGATGAGAGGTTCGGGTCTGAAACAATAACACCCGGCAGTGTCCGGCCCAGGCCTTCGCTGGAAGACGAATATTACCGCATAAAGGCCGCGGAAATGCTGCGGTGGGTCCGAACGGCCGATGATGAGATGCATAACTCCATGCAATTAAGCGACCTTAGGGAGAACCCGGATCATGACACTGCGGAAATCTTTAGAACCGCTGAAGAGGCCGTAAACTTAACGGCCGACGGCGGGAGGGTACGGATCGTCGATGGCAAAGACCTTTTGAGCCTGCTCAGGGAAGGCGCGCCGCTTTATAAAAGGCTCGGAGAAAACCGTCTGGCCTTCATCCGTATGCTCTCGATAATGAAGGGACTACAATACCTTATGCGTGAAGAAAGCGGCATTGTATACATGCGCAGGATAATAGACACCGCCTTTTCGGATGATGACGATTTAAGGGAGGATGCGTGGCAACTGTTACTCGCGGGACTAAGAGGCGGTGTCGAAGAGCAGATCAGATCAGGCGTTAAGCGCTATGGCCTTGCCATAGACGGCGATTCACGTAACGCGGAAGAAGCCGCCCTCGACCTCTGGAAAAGATTCAGGTATAACAGGATGGCACAGGATGAGGCAGACCGGCTGTGGAGGCAAAACCGCCTATTCGGCATGATCGAGAAAAACCTCGGCCTGTATGCCGATTACATAGACTTTATAAAATCCGTTAAATACAGGGAAGGCCTCGAGCCCTTTATGAAAGTCAAAGAGTTTACGATTACGCCGGGCGTCTCATGCGACGCTGACTGCGCGCACTGCTTTGCCCATCCGCAATTCTATGCCAAGAGCGAACTTGGCGACGACGAAATGGACATGGCCATAGACCGCGTCAATAAATGTAATTCTCTAAGGGGCCTGTTTTTTACCGGCAGAGAAAGCCTTCTTCATAAAGATAAAATTATTCGGGCCCTCGGGAAGTTGAGGTCTTTTAAAGGCAGGCCTCGTGGTCTTACAATAACGATCGTAACCAACGGTAAATTTGCCGGGAGCGTCAGCGCGGCAAATGCCATAATTAATGAAATGCTCAAGGCGATTGAAGGGAAAAAATGCTTCCTTCAATTCGAGCTTAGTGTAGACGCCTACCACCAGGCTATTGTAAGGACCGGCGATACCTTTACAGAGAATGTTCCATTGGCGTCCGCGGCCAACCTGCTCCAGGCAATACATGAGCATAATTCGCGTCAAGATGACATATATAGAAAGGTAGACCTGGAACTGATGGGTGTGGAAACAGCCAGGGATGTTCTGCGGGATCTGGCGTATGAGATGGCGCGGAAAGGCAGGGGGTATACGGTTAAGGTGTCCAGGCCATATAGACAGGATGAAGCCGGTTTTACCGCGGAGCGAGACATACGCCAAGGCCTTACACTGATCAGTGAAAACGGCTATAAAGTGCGATATAATTGCGAGTCAAACACTGTTGGGGCTACCGGACGCGCGCATAACATAGACAGGTTTGAAGCTGAAATCCTGGGAGGCATGGTAGCCGCCTCCCTGGAAACGAGAGACGCAAAACTTTACTCCTTCAGATACATCCCGCACATAAGGGAAAGGGAGAGATCCGGAGAGGTTGAGTCTGTAAATTATGACGGTGGTATATACCTTGTAGATGCCTTCCTGCCATTTTACGCTCATGGGGAACTCGGCGATAAGGGTGACGGCGATACAAAAACAGCCAACCTGGCAGATATCGACATATTTATAAGGGCGCTTCATGAAAAAGACGACGCTCCGGCGCTAATATACACAATACTCGAAGAAGTTGAGCCGGAAATCTCCGCCGACCTGCTGGATAGGGCCGCCAATGTAAGCAAGATAGAGTATGTGATAAGCCGGCCGGAACTGATTATCTACACGGCAAAACGCCTCTTACAGGAATACCCTGAGTATCTTGCGACCGAAAAGCGGGAACAGCGTGCCCGGTTGCGCGAGCTCGGGCTTTTAAGCGGCCGCGAAGCGTTAACGGCGGAGTATCGGCTCAATAAGGCCGCGCGCCTCGCTAAATCCAATTCTAACATGGACGGAAGGAGCGCGAGGGATGTGCTTGCGGAACTTCTTGCCGCGCCTGCAGTTTATCTGCCTGATGCCCGGCTGAACGTGGCCAGGGCAGTCGCTGCCAACTACAAGATATACGATCTCATATCAGACGCCGCGGAGGGAGACCTGTGGGCGATCTTCGGGCTGTATGATTTCGTGCGGGAAAAGGAAGCGACCGGTCAGGCGCAGGAAATGATAGCCCGTGAGGCCAGGCGGGCCATAGAACTCATGCCGCGCGCGCGTATTTTCGCGAAGGCCCTCGCCGGCGAGCAA
This sequence comes from Candidatus Omnitrophota bacterium, assembly GCA_043822175.1. Classification (GTDB taxonomy): domain Bacteria; phylum Omnitrophota; class Gorgyraeia; order JABMRN01; family JABMRN01; genus JBDRBZ01. Next base: position 1,090 of record JBDRBZ010000025.1, on the reverse strand, counting down.
AAAGCCCTAAAGGCCGCAGCGACAATGCGGGATGATATCCTGCCGTCCGTCAGGGAAGAGCATATCATAAGAAAAACTGTAATTCCTCAATTTAATGCCATATTAAAAACGTCCGGCATTGGGAGGGTGTTCCTTGCGGGAGAGGGAACGGCCTCGTGGAATAACGACAGTATCCTTTTTACCGCCCCCGGGATAGCTGAATCGTGCGGCGACTGTTTTTGCTTTACAAGGACAGCCGCGCACATATTGCATGATAACGGTATACCCGGAGAAGCGGTAAAGATCGAGATCCCCATATTCCAGCCGTCGCCGCATGGCTTCATCACCGGAAATATTAACCATTTCCTGTGCGTGACGGACAACGGCTACGTGGTAGACTTTTCCGGCTACAATTTCATGGCAGGCGGTAAGCTCCCCTTTGTAAAACTCTCCGACCATCCGTTAAAAGACCTGATAGAAGAAGCCCGCAGCCATCCGGAAAATAAAAAGCGGTTTAAGGATATCACCATTGTGCCGTCTGCAACCGGGCATGAGTTTCCGTTTAACATAACAGACGGCGGGCCGGCCGATATACCTCCAACCGCGCGCCCCATGAATGTAGATGTCCTCGATAAAAACTATGCCCTAACCACGGACGCCGGGATGGGGGTCCACAGGGATGATAAGGGAAGGTTATACTTTGTCTTCAGGTTGACAACCACCTTTAACAGATTCAATCCACGGGATCCTGTATTGGCCGCCCCCAGTGTTTTCAGGCTTTCTATCGCAATACCTGTAGAGGACTTTTTTAAGATTCAGCCGGATATCCGCAGGGTATGGGAATCCGGAGATATAAACAGGATGCTTTCTATGATAGACCGCCTGCGAAATGAATTTATGGCCGGGGATGAAATTTACACATTGCCTGATTCAATGGGTGGATCTGCCGCCATGGAGGAGGATGTCGTCATGAAAGCCAGAAGGGACCTGCCAATTATATTCGGTCTCATGTCAAAGGTCCCGGTTATAACAGAATCCCGTCTGGCCGGGATGATCGACTGGCGGAAAGCATCACATAAACGGCCCGGCGGCAAACCAGGTGCCGGATTAC
>JBDRBZ010000024.1:0-13769 GCA_043822175.1 Candidatus Omnitrophota bacterium | reverse complement strand
GCGAACGTGCCGGGCCCGGGCCTATCGCCTATTATGATATAGACCTCAAACAAATTTTCTATCTTACCGGAGATGACACATATGTCGATGATGAAGAAAAATCCGTTATTAAAAACCTCCCCCCGTACATAAGGCGCCTTATACTACTCCACGAGAGGACACATCTACACGATCCGGCGAATATATTCTCGAGAATTTTTTCCATTGGTATTTTTTCCGGCGACTTTGCCGCGTACGCTTTTCCCTTTATCGGCCTGTTTAAAAGGGCCCGCCGTTTCCATAATAATAGGCTTGATGCGGCGTATAAGGATTTGTACGAGCGGTTCGATGCCCTCAGGGTATTGGACGGCGAACGCCAGAGGCATGTTGGAGAGAGTTTTAGGCAAAGGGGGCCCGGGGATACTTTTGAAATTGACGCTGCCGGCAATCCGGTTCCTCATGAAGAATTGGCATACGGCATAATCATACACAATGATGCTTTTCCCCGGGAAGTTTTAGAGAAACTGGAGGCTTTACGCGATGAGGTGGACGATATTCTCCCGTCTGGCGTGAAAAGGTATAAAGTAAACGACCTTGGCCTGCACATAACAGTTTCCATGATCGAGGACGTGATCCACGGCTACGGCAGGGCCGGGGGGCTTTCGCCTGTTGAGTTGCGATGGCTGTTTGACGCGTTAGCGGGTATTGTCAGGTCAAAGCATGGCTTCAAGATACGCCTTGAGGGGCTGCGCATAGGCGCTGACGGGGGGGTCATAGCGGTATGGAAGGATTCGGGCCAGTTAAGAGAAATACGCGAGGAATTTTACAGCCATGCGAGGATCCTTCTGGGCGAAAAAAGGGCCCTCCCCATAAAACCCAGGGAAATTATCCATACGACGCTGATAAGGATTCTCACGGATGTTGACAGCCTGGCCATTGAAAGGCTTAAGGATAAAATGGCCGAGTATAGGGATTTAAGCGGTGAGGGTATTGTCGTGTCAGTCAACAAATTTGATATTGTAAGAAGCGAACAGCGGCTGGCCCCGGACAGTTATCGTAAGATAGAGGAATTGAGATTTCCGGAATACAGGATTGTGCCGCGGGAATCCGATCGCAGGCGCATGGAATTGGCGAAGTTCCTGGCCCAGAGAGATAACCTGCCGGCAGAAGTCGATTGCATAGTGGCGTTCGGCAATGAATACCTTGAAACAGTATTTGAGGCGGCGAGACATTACCTTTACAGCAGGACGGATACGGTCATATTCGCGGGCGGCCGCGGCCACTCAACGGCCAATCTTGTGGCAGAGGCCGGCCGTTATTTGGGAGTTAATCCTGAAGAGCTTGAGTATCTGCCCGAGGCCGAAATAATGCGCATGATTTTCAGGTATGAGTTGTGGAAAGTCGGGTTAAAGCCGGATGAGATTGACAGGGTGAGGATCTATTGCGAGACAGAATCACGTAATTGCGGCGAGAATGTCACGAAGACAGAAGAGCTGATCGCGCGTGAAGGCATCAAGGCGGACAGCATGGTCCTCATACATATGCCGCCTTTACAGAGGAGGACCGGGCTCACTTATCTGCGGCAGGCCCCGAGGTGTGCGTCCGGCAAGGTCAAGATTTATAATCAAGCGGCATTTATACCGGATTTTGACATGTTGAGAGGCAAAAATTATGCGGCCACGCTCGTCGAGGAAGCGAAAAAACTCGAGGAATATTCTAAGCCGCGGTACGGTTTTACTGTGCCGCTTAATATCGCGGGCGATCAGTCCGGGCGCTTGCCCGAAAACATCGGTAAGCTTGTTTATTCCATAGAGAGGGAGCTGGATCCCGGACGATTTGTTGAGGCTAATGGGGTCCATGTCGCGGACCATATCGCTATCGGGACGAAACACCGGACTTCCATAAATGAGCCGGTCCAGGTTGAATCGGGCGCGTACAGGGCCGGTTCGTCGTTCAGTAAACTCGCGTTATACCGGCCGGCTCAGGATGGAAACCCGGCCCGGCGCTATGAAGCGGTACTTCACCTGAAGACCGGTAAGGCGGTTGTAAGCTTTGGTGATATGCTTAAACCCGTTGAGATACGCGCGGGCGACATGATATGCCTCTACGCTGATTCGGATGTCACTTTTACGGAAGATTCCGAATACCTTGTGACGAGGCAGACTGACGCGTCTGTAACGCAAGTAGTATCGATCGAGCGTATAGACGGTGAAACTCCGGGAGAGGGAAAGTCGTCATCCGTGATAGCTGGGGGGTGCGTTATCGCGGATGTGTGCAGGGACGCGGATGGCTGTATACTTGGAGTCATCCACAGAAAAGACATGCTTTTGCCTTCAAGGATGGCCATGATTACGCCTAAGAGCGCGGCCATCGGCGTCGGCGTGAAGTTTGCTAACGGGCATGAGGACGCTCACAGGCATGAAAGGGACGGCCGGGGGCGCATGGAAATGCTTGTATGCAGGGACGGCTCTATTCTGGCCGAGTGCGCCGATAGAAACGGTTCAGGTGCGCAGTCTGTAAATGTTTCCGGCGGACAGGCGCTTATAACATATCCCGGCAGTTCGCATGGGTTTACTTTTGATAACGCCAAAATCGCCGTTGTTTTTCCTGACCCGGCCCGGGGCGTTTCGGGCAGGTCAGATAAGGTGCCCGTTGAGATGGAGCAGCGGAATATTTCGGTTGAAGGATTGCTCAAGACATCTGCCGGCTCTGCGGCCGCCGCGGTGGTGTTTTTTATCGCGGCCGGGTGCTTTTTAGGACGCGGCATGGCCGTCCTGCCGGCGGCGCTCGGGTTTGCGTCTGTCTATCTTGGCGTGATTTCGATTATTAGCGCCGTGATCAGGGTGTACATAGCCCGGGTTTTGGGCGAACGCGCCGGGCCCGTCGCGCTATACAGCGATTTGACGCGCAGCATAAGATACCTCAAGGCAGACGGCAGATATACTGCTGATGAAAGCAAATCACTGATAGCCGGGCTCCCTGTCTGGGCCCGCAAATATATTAAACTGCATGAAAGGACACACCTTACATTTTTCCGCCATGACTTCTTCGCGTACATGGTGCCCTGGCTCGGGTATTTCAAAAAGTCGGAGTATGAGCTCCACCTGCGCAGACTGTCGGCGTTTTTATCCGTGAGAGATCCTTTGCCTGAACAGGTAGACGCAATGATCGTTTTCGGCAATAAGTATATTGAAACGGCTTTTGAGGCTGCGCGGCTCTGCCTGGAAAAGGACATAAGGCTCGTTATATTCTCAGGCGGGACAGGTGATTCCATAGAGGCGCTGAGAGACGCGGCGCACCGTTATCTGGGCTTAGGCGGGGATGGTACTTTGGATACATTAAGCGAGGCCGAGATAATGGATCTTTTGTTCCACGTGAGGATGAGAGCGCTGGATGTGGATATTAACAGGATTAACCGCATAGAAACTCACTGCGATAAATTGTCACGTAATTGCCAGGAGAACGTGGAAAATTCGAGGGACATAATTGCCGAAATAATGAGAAGAAAAAATATTACCGTCAGGAACGTTGTTCTTGTCCAGCAGCCTGTTCCGCAGAGGAGGATCGGGCTTACTTTTGACAGGTGGTTCCTTTCCAAACCGGCTACCCGCGATATCAGGGGATACAACCATGCCGCGTTTATTCCTGATGACGACAGGATAATGAGCGAGGAATTCGCGGCCTTCATGATCGATGAAGCGGAAAAACTGGAAGTTTACGCCGAACACCGGTTCGGATATATTGCCCCCCTTGACTTAAAAGGAGCTGAACGGGGCCGTCTCCCCAGGGAGATAAGAGAGTCCGTGGACTTTATAAAGGAAAGCATCTATCCGCACCATTTTGTGAGGTCTGGTGCTGACGTTGTGGCCTCGCATATCAGGGTAGGGGAGAGGGCCAGGACAAGCACAAGGCTGCCGATTCAGGTTGAATCCGGCAGTTACCGTAAAGGGGCGTCTTTTACAGGCTTTTCTGATGACAGGCATCAATGTGTTATATACCTGAAAACAGGATCAGCCAGAGTCGAGATAAAGGGCTTGTCACGTCCCGTGTTTTTGGGTGCCGGGGACATGATTTCGATATTTGCCCCTTCTGATATAACGTTTACCGAGGATTCTGACTATGTTGTTTTCCGGCAAGTACAGGATTCTCCGTTAAAGAGGGGCGGTTCCGGGTTTATAATGCAAGAGTTGACAGACTTGAAGGGAAGTCATTCCATAAAATGCAAAGGCAATGAAATCGCCGAAGTGTACAGGAACAGGGATAACGGCCTGCTCGCTGTGATGCGGCGTAACGGCATGCACATGCCGGCGCAGGCTGCGCTCATTACGCCGAAAGATGCGGCGATAGGTATCTGCGTGAGGAATATTGATGGTAGGAAGCCGGCTCACCGCCATGAGCGTGACGGTGAGGAAAGCATGGAGATAACCATGTGCGTCGGCGGGTCAGCCGTAGCCGGGTTGGCCAATATACACGCCCGCAATCTCAAGACCGTGCGCCTGGAAAAGGATGAATTATTGCTGGTTTACCCCGGCTCTTTTCACAGGATCGAATATCTTAACGCGGATGAGATTCTTATCATGACTGACACGGCCAGGCGTTTCGGGAGGTCTGATACGGTGAGTACTCAGGTCATGATTCCCGAAGGCCCTGATGGATCCGGTCCATTGCTTAAATCCATGGCATTTTTGCCGGGGTTTCAACTTCCCTCGAAGATGGCTGTGCCTATCGTTGCCGCGGCTGTGGTAATAGGAATTATCGTGTATCTTATGCGCAAGAAAGCCCCGTCCTGGCCGCCGATAAAAGAACAGGACGCCGAGACAGAGGCGCTGATATCCGAAATTCTCAAGGCTTATAAACGGGAGTATAAAGCATACAGAATGAGCCATAGGGGGTTTCGGCTGTCAATACCCGCGGACAGATATTTTGTGCTGGAAGGCGTGGCAGGCATGTTTGGCGTTGATGACAATCGTGTGAGGTACGCTAAGGCGTATGGGATATTGAAGGCGGTAGCTCACGCTGATCCGGGGACAAGGGCCGACGGACTCGAAAGAATCGTGGCCGGATTGCGGAATTTCACGCATGCCGGAAGCGGCGCGCATCGTTTTGCCCCGCTTTCTCTTGCGCTTGTTGGCGCGTTTAAGGGCAGGGACGTGTTTGACAGGGATACGGCCGCGGAACTTGCCGGGCTGGGCGGTGATTTCAGCTATCTTGTCGGGAAATATCCTATGTTCGCCAATCCCCGCGGCATTGAAGCCGGCAATGTCCCGGACCATGCGCCTTGTCTTCGTCTCGCGCGCCCCGGGGCAAAGGAGCGGTACAGGTGGCTCGATGTAGGCTCGGCGCCCAGGAACGCGGGCGCGCCCACGCTGAACCTTATAAGGCGCGCCTTTGATGAGTGCCTGTCCGCGAGCGGCAGACTCGAGATGTGCGGGACTGACGTATATTTCCCGATGTATCGCCTATCGGACAGTGGGGAAGTGGTTGAGACTAAGGCGTTCAGGTTTGATCCGAACGGCAGGTGCCTTACGGATATTAACGGCGTGGATTATTATAACGCGACAGTGCCGCGAAACGATGTCACGAGCGAAGATTTTGACATGGGTAAGTTTGATTTTATCTCCATGTGTTTTGTACTGCACCATTTGCTGCCTGAGGGGGAGAAGATCAGAAAAACTACTCTCGCGGATTTACATCTTGTGGATGAATCCGGCAGGGCATTCTCGGGGCAATACTGGCTGTCCCCGACTCAGCGCCGGGCGGTAGGGAATATGCTCGGGTCACTGGCTTTAAACGGGACCCTGTTTTTGACCATGAGTCAGTCGCATGTGGCCAAGCCGTTGTTTGTCGGGAAAGAAAGGTGGAATAGCGATGCGCTAGATCAAGCGGATCTGTTCATCGTGATCCAGAGGACCGGGGAAAATACGTTTACCGTGTATGATACAGCCATACCCATGACCCCGAACGAGTATGCTTACCCCGCTGATAGGTTCCTGCTTGGGCCGGGGCCGGATAAGGGGCCTACGATATACCGTAATATGTGGAAGACGCGCGGCATAAAAGGCGCGTATCCGCATGAATCAGAAGCGTTTTACAATGAGGTGCGTGATCTTCTTAAGCAGGCGGAGTTGGCGGTATATCGTTTCCAAAAGCGGGACAGATCGATGTACGGGCGGGTGTATGCGGCCAAGACTTTGATCAATAAGGGCGGGAATTTAACCGAGGTCTTTGAGGAATATCTGAGGGATGTGCCTTTTGAGTTTAAGGCCGGGATTTTGCGGCGCGTGCGGGAACTTGATTCTAAACTGTTGTTGGAGGAGAGAGTGGATTCCCCGCGCGCCGCTATAATAATAGGAGTGACCGGTGTGAGCCCCGAAAAGGTAAAAGCGCTGAATGAAGACGCCGGTATGGGCGGCGTCCGCTTCATGCGCCTGAATGAGCTCTCGGAAGAGCGCAACATGGCCGCGCTTGAGGCCGCGAGGATCGAGTGCGGCGCGTACGCTTCGGGCATTATTGACGGGGTGGACGAGGCCCGCGTCGAAGAGGCCGTTTATGGGGTCGTCGATGAGATCGAGTCCGAGGACAGGGAGCGTTTCATAAGACACCCTGAAAGGGTAGTCCTGGATGCGGACAATCTGCATTATATCGATTCTCTTATCGGCCGTCTGCCTGTCATAAAGTCGGCAAGGTGCGCCGAGCAAAGCGTGTACGAATACAAGTTCGATAACATTCGGCGGCGCCATGAGGCGAAGAGCGGGAAACTCGGCAGCCGTATCGAGGGCCTGTCTAAAATCTCGGCGTCTAAAGTGCTTTCCTTCCGCGTGCGTGACGCGCTGGAGCTGCGCTGGCTTGCCGAAGAGTATGCCCGCGACAAGAAGGCGTATGAGCTTATATACGGGCGGGACACGTTCCCGATCCGGCTTGACGTCAGATTGTCCTGGCACTTTGCCGATATGTTAAGAGAGAACGGTATCGTTCCGGAAAGCAATGAAAGGATCAACGCCTTTCTTAAGCGCGCCGGAGTGGACAGCGTGATCGGCCCTGAGAATCTCGGCTGGGATGACCCGCATGCGCTGAGCGCAGTCTATGACTCCGTAAGCCAGCGGTATGCCGCCACGAACCCCGGTGACATAGCGATCGGAGATGACCGGTTCATTGACCCCATACATGACGGCGGGTCCACGCTCCTTCAGGACCGCGGTCTCATCTTCGTTGTTATGCCCGAAGGCGCGATATCGCAGCTATACCGGACAATGGTCGACCTTGTCGCTAGGAATAGCGCGCCGGATACCGATATCGGCACCGCAGACGGCAGCCGCTTGCTGATGTCGTTCGACTTGCCCCGCGTCCCCCGCGGCGCCAAACTCGAACGCGACAACCTCGGCTACGGCTATTTCGTCTTCACCCCCGCCGACCCCATCAATATGAACTCCCTCCGCGACGAAATCATCAACTACACCCTCCTCCTCATGTCCGCGTAATTGCATATCATGGGGACGGGGCATTTTGTGAACCCTGGCCTGTCCCCGATCTGAACCCCGGGGTGTCCCCTACAATTTTTTCATTTTTTATGCAGTAAAACTCTCCATATTTACGTCTTATATATTATGAAGGGGAAGAAAGGAGGGTTTATGCCAAGAAAACCAAGATTGCTAGTGGAGGACGCTTGCTACCATGTGATTTCAAGGGGGCTTGAAAAAAAACGGGTCTATAGGGAAGACCCGGATTATGAAAAATTCATTAAATTGCTCAAATCGTGCAAGGAGAAGTTCGACCTAAAAATCTACACTTGGTGCCTTATGCCTACTCATCCGCACCTTGTCACTTCATGTAATATGCTGAGTGAAGCTATGCATTTCCTCAATTTTTCATACGCACAATATTTTAATTATAAATATAAAAGGGTAGGATATCTCTGGCAAGGCAGGTTTAAAAGTTACATTGTCGAGAAAGACAAGTATTTATTAAATTTGCTCAGTTATGTAGAATACAATCCTGTCCGTGCTAAAATTGTAGACACCCCGGAAGAATACAGGTGGAGCAGTTATCGGGCGCGCGTATTGGGTTATGATGAGTTTGGCCTTTTGGATCCAGTAAACTTTTTTTGTAATTGACACCTAGTAGAAGGGTATTCCCATATTTTCGACAAGGGTATTATATATTAACACCTTCTTTTGCAAGAGCGTTTTTTAATTGTCCGGAATTTCGGAAGCGTATAGCACGCATGCCGGCCAGGCGGGCATGCCTTATGTTGCTGGGAAGGTCGTCGATAAACACAGCTTCACATGGGGAAATCTTAAGTTTCCGGATGACCAGCCGGAATATCTTTGGGCCTTCGGCCTTTCGTGTTTTCATTGCGAAGGAAGGGAAGTAATAATCGGCGATCCTGCGGATAACGGGAAATTTCACGAGCTCTCGCCTGTTATGAAGAGGGTTCGTATCTGAAATGATGGCCACGGTGTATCTCCTGGCCTTCAGTTTCTTGGCGATATTCCCGACAGAACGATTTTCCCAGAATATATCACTCCAGATCTTTTCAAAATCATCCCGTGAAATAGCCAAATCGAGATCACGCTTTATGTGCAGGAAGAAATCCCGGTCTGACATCAAACCTTTCTCGTGAGCGATTATTGCCGTCGACTTTCTGATAGTCCTTAATATTTCAGCTTCACGTAGATTGCTGTATTTGGCAAGTTTGCGCGTTGCCCGTCTTAGGTCAAAGTTGATTAAGACATTCCCCAAATCGAAAATCACGACACGAGTTTTGCAGGGTTTAGTTTTATGCATGACGGTCATTATACCCTACCGCTTATACATTATCAATAAATTGGTAGGAAATAGGTGGAAATAGGTAGGGGACACCCCAGGGTTCAGATCGGGGACAGGCCAGGGTTTACAAAATGCCCCGTCCCCATGATATGCAATTAAGAGAATAGAATGTCACGGAACTGTTACATAGATATTACGTAGCCGTGACAATTTAGGTAAGAGAATAATATATACTATACACAGTATTTTTCGGGTCCTGGGTTGTTCGGGGCGCGAAGGTTTTTTAACTGAGAATAAGGAAGGGTTTCAAGCGAAAAAATAATAAAATCAATAATACGGAGGAGAAAAAATGAACAGTTTAAGTCAGGAGTCACCCGTCACGAAATGCATGTCAGTAATAGTTCTTTTATCATTCCTTTTCACAAGCACGGTTTACGCGGACACTATACCGCGCTCTAAGGCGGCGAACCAGTGTCTGGCCGCGCCGATAATGCTGGATGACATCGGCATAGTTGACGAGGGGCACTATCATGGCGAAGTACCGAATGTGCCGGACAGGAAAATCGGCGAATGCCTGCTCATGGCTTCCATCGCCAAGGCCTTGACCGGACCGGCGTTAAGCCCGGAGCAGATCACCGCGCTTATCATGCAGACGCTCGGGCGTTTCATCGAGACGGGCGCATTCGCGAATATAGACTGGCAGCATTTACGGGCAGACGCGCAGGGCGCGTATTATCTGCAGGTCAGGGACACGAAGGGTGCGGAGCGCAGCGTCCGGTTCACGAGAAAAGAAGCGAACATGCATGACCCGAACAGCCCGTACGAAGAGATACATCTGGGTGATGCTTCGCTGGTCGTCCAGGTTGTGCCGGCGTTAGCTACGCCCGGACCCGAGCCGAAGAAGAGTGACATTGCGATCACCATGATCGACAAGGACAGGGGAGATGCGAAGAAGGGGACGCAGGCGATACGGAGGAAGGACGCCAGGGTGGCGGCGACCGGACAGATAGTCCTCGGCGACACATTCAAGAGCACGGAGCTTAGAGCCAGCGCGCCGGCTGTGGATACCGCAGACAACAAAACCGTTGTGCAGACGATAACCATATACAACCTCGCCATGCAGAGGGTGCTCGGTGATATGCAGGATTTTAACGATGGCAGAAACATAGTCAGGAAGATATTGGCCAGGCTGAGGGGCCTTGGTGCGGAAAGAACGCCGGTACAATTTCTGCACGATAACGACGTACTCTGCGATTTCAGGCCGCTTTCAAACGACACGGACGCGATGATGCCGGGCGGCATAGGCATAGATCTTGATATTATGACAATGGCAGAGGAGCTCCAGATCCGTGTGGGCAATAAGAAACTCAAGAGCAAGACGCGCGACGAGGACATGACCGAGCCGCTTGTCCACCTGGTCGCCATGTCAATACTGCACGAGCTGGGCCATGCCGCGGGCATCGAGGATGAGCGTGAGGCCATGCAATGCACGCTTGAGTTCTTTGAGATGCTGACATCCGATCAGCGGGATGCCGTCATAAAGCTCCTCAGGAGATCCAAAACAATAGACGCAAGCAACTCGTTCGCGTTTTTCCTTGAAATGGCTACAAATTATGAACTGCCCTTCAAATTTCTCGGCATAAAAGCCGGCAAGATGGATGATCGTGAAAGACAGACGAGGATTAACGCATGGCAGGAGATGTGGATAAGCTGGATACTCTTCCGCACAAAGATCGATGACCCGTTCAATAGCGACGGCGTGAGAAAGGCCATGCTCGAGGCAAAAACACCTGCGGAATTGAGGTCAATGCTTTTTGACGTGATGAAAAGCTCATATAACAAAGACCTTGATGAGGCGAACATACGCAGGATGCATGAAGACGCCCTTGAAAGAGGAGAAAAGATATTCTACGTGCTTTTCGGCCGCGCCTTCTGGTATCCGGGCGCCCTTATAGCCGATTCGAAGAATGTTAACACATCAGTTCTTGTTGATGCCGCCTCGCAGCTCAGGCAAGTCTGTGACAGCCAGGACGTGAAACAGCATATCACGGATGAACTCGGCAAAACCGAGGAATTAAATGAAGAAATAGACAGGATGTTCGATTATATCAGTTCACCCATGGACAGACTTATGCTGCTTGTTACCAGGCCCGACGTGCGCGGGGTAAAGACTACAAGGGCTGAGTTGCTGGGGGCGCTGCATATACTCGATAACCAATTTGAGGAGTATTTCTGGAAGGCATACCCGCTATTTATAAAAAGGCTCAGAGAGGATAATAAGGCGCGGATAATAGAGCAGAAAAAATCGGCCTGGGCGATGGCAGTATATCAAGCGCATGAGGACGAGCTGCGTCCCGGGGTTGAAAAATTGCACGAAGAACTCTTAAAAGCTGATCCCGCGGCTGATTTCGCACATACGGTTCAGTCGGTTGTAGTGCGCAGTAAGTACAGGACAGAAATAAAACCTGATTTCGGGGCAGCGGCAAGGAGCAGGCTGGAAGACCAGATCGCAAGCCTGGAGATAGCGTTCAAAACAAAGGCCGATCAGGTCAGAACGTTCATGACAGAGATAAGGCAGGCCATAGATGTGGCGCCTCAGACAGACGCGGCAAATATTATTTTAGGCAGGAGAATAAGCAAGGATATAGGCGCTTATGATACCGCGATGGTCATGTACATGGTCGATCCGTTTACAAGGGACTGGACCGGCGGAGAGAACCCGAGGATATCCGAACTCTTGAGGGATAGCGCCGATAAAATGTATATCAGCCAGAGCGAGGCGGCGCTTGAGTATTCGAGCGAAATACTGATTCCGCTTCCGCTTTTCATCTGGGAAAACCAGATCGATTATAAACAGCTCGAAGGTACTTTAAGGAGCTGGTTTGGCGCCATATACAGGAATATAACAAGGGCCAGGGATTCCGGGTTCGTGGCGCTCGCGCGGGAAATAGTAGTAATGAACAGTCCTGAAAAGGACAAACTGGACGGCGTTATGTCCCCCGAGGAGCGGGAGGGGAAAATACGCGCGATCATTAATGAAAACGAGAATCTGATTAAAAGGGCCGCCCTGCTTGCGGCAGTTATAAGGAAGGCCGTGGACAGTTCAGAGGAATTAAGCCTTGCGATTGCCCGATATATGGGCAAGAAGCAGGAAGAGAGCGAGGACGTGGAGTATTATGACGCCTTAAGGGCGGTGATTACCGAGGACAGGGCAGGCTATAACCCGGTGTCAGTGATATTGGCGGAAATCAGATCAGGCAATGATATCGATGAAGTGCTCTCGCGCATGGTTGTGGAAGGAGAGCTTGCTGACGATGTGGAACACATGACGCAGTTTGTCGCGAAAAGGCGCGAAGTGGCAAGAAACATCATGATCGGTACAACACAGTCCCTTGGCATGACAGAATACCTGCTCGGTTACTGGATGCTCGAAGAGCTTTTCCTAAACAAGGTAAGGGCTGATTATAATCTTAACGGGGAGATAACAGCCAAAACCAAAGAATACAATAAGCTTCTTGCCCTGGCGGCAGGGCAGCTTGTAAAGGAGAACCCTGTCCTTGAAAGCGAACTTGGCGCGGCCATGTTCCGGGAAGATTCGCCTGAGAGAGATAAGGCTCTTCTGGGGCTTGTAAGGAAATTTGAGGATATTTCAAGACAGTCCGCATCCCTCCTCCTTCTGGCGGATATGGCTATAGCCGAGAAAGGCCTTGTGAATAGATATGCTGTTGATCATAGGGGTATACTTGTAGAAAGTGCGAGGACATCTGTTATTGCCAGGCATAACGCGGCAATAACGGCGTATATGCAGAAAAAGGAATGCTCGCGCGAAGAGGCCATAACCCGGCTCATAGACGGAAATAATGAACGTAAAAAAGAAATCGAGAATGAAATACTATCACTGGCCAAAATACAGGTGGTTAAAGACCTCCTTCCTGAAATGGACGAATTTAAATTCTCACAAAAAATAACTGGCGGAGAAAAAGGCGCTGCCGCTGTAGGCTCTGTAAACGATTATATTTCAACCAACAACGCGTCGCTTAGGGAGAGGGCCGTTAGCGAGCTGCTCGAATCTTACAAGGATGAGATCGACAATTACCTTCTTGCCAATAAGGTGGAAAGAGTCGACGCGCTCAAAACAATACTCGGGGGAGAAAGCGCATTCAATGAAGCTACCGATAAAATCACCCGGCAGATGGCGAGGAATAATGTTACTGAAATCCTGCTCCATTACGGCGGTATTATAGGTGAGCACCCCGGTGACATGACAAGATACCTTGACGGTTATGTGTACGACCGCCAGGATATAGCGTCGACCACTGCCGCGAAAGAGGTAGTGGGCAGGCACGGGTTCTCTCAGCTGGTGCTGGATCCCAGGTATGTCATGGGCTATAAAGGGCTGTTTAAGGTGTTCAACTATTCATATGATCCCAGCCGTGTTGACCTGGGTCCGCGTACTGAATTTCCGTCAGTCGAGGAATGGGCCCAGTGGATAGGCGCTACAGATATAATCTCTGCATATGCTGCGGAACGCACTATGGGGCTTTTTAATTATAACCCGGTGAGTTTCTTAAGACCCTGGGCGCCTGAGGCCGCGAAACCCAATGAAAATACAGGCCTTCTGGCGGCCGCGATAAAAGGCACTATTGACGCGCTTGCTTACAACGCTGCAGGCTGGGGAGACGCCGAGACAATGATGTACTTAAGCAATCAGCGCACAAGGCCGTCGCCTACGGTGGAGGCGAAGCCGGCGCAGGAAACGTCGGCCGGATTCTGCCTGCCGAAAGACTGGGAATTCGTAAGGTTCTGTCTCAGCCTGACCAATCATAAGATGCTGGAATACTATGGTATTAGGGATGAGCGCGATAAGATAGCCGTCATGGCGCTGGCAGAAGAGCTTTTAGACGATCTTCGCGGCCGCAAGACAACAGAGCAAAAAATAGCCGGCCTTGCTAAAGCCCGCAGGAAGATGTCTGACAACGCCACGATCAGAAAATACTTTACCGTGACCAGAGAGTTCCTGTTCC
>JBDRBZ010000023.1:0-7361 GCA_043822175.1 Candidatus Omnitrophota bacterium | reverse complement strand
AGAAGACTTCGAGAAACTGCCTGTAAAAGCGGACCGTTTTGTGCTTACCGCCGATTACGCGGTATCGAAGGATTACACGAAAGGCGATAAGCCTTTTATCCAGACTTTCAACGTGAATATAAAAGACGCGGCATACGATGGGTTTCCGAGCACCGAAGATATAACGGCGAAAGTTGTATCCGAGATTTTACACCGCACTACAATAAAAGGCGCTAAGCTGTTTGGAGTAGGTGTCCTGGCAGGGGCTCTCGGCGGCTGGACTCTTATTGTCCCGGCCGAGGCAGCGGTGGTATTGTCCGATAAAGACAGCTATAAGACGACTTTCGACTACGGCTTTGAGGATGTTTACCGGGTGAGCCTTGAAGTGGCGGATGAACTGGGTAAAAACGTCTCTGAATATAAAGAGTCCGGCATTATAAAAGGATATATGAGCGGCGCGGACGTGACGATAAAGATCAAAAAACGGAATGACAACAAATCGGATATTACGGTATCCGCGAGGAAATTTTTCATGCCCAAACCCTATTTGGCAGGCGGCATTTTATACGAAATAGCCCAAAAATTGAGGCTCATAAAGAAAAAATAGGAAATCTGCTTATACATAGAACCATATGACAGGAGGAACGAGATGAAGGATGTTAAGATTCTCTGGCCGGTGCTGCTCATATCAGGGCAATTTAACGCGCAGAATGACGAGGGATTCAGGTTGAGGGAGCTGGTAGAGGCGCTTAAAAACGAGCATGACTTCAGCGTAATCCCCTCGCTTACATACGAAGACGGGTATGAGATATTCCGCTCCAGATCTGACTTCGGGTGCATTGTCGTTGACTGGGATATACCCGAAGAGGACGAAAAAGAGAAAACGACCGCAAAAACCCTTATAACCAACATGCGCAGGAGGCACAAGGGGGTGCCGATTCTTTTACTGGCAGGCCGCTTAACCACCGGTGAGATCCCCTCGCATGTTTTAGAGCAGATTAACGGTTTCCTGTGGAAAACAGCCGATACGATATCGTTTCTGGCAGGCCGTATCGAAGTGCACATGATGGAATATGTGAAAAAAGTTTATCCCTGTTTTTTCAGGGAGCTCGTGAAGTACGCGCATGAATACAAATACGCCTGGCATACGCCGGGGCACATGGGGGGGACGGGTTTTCTCAGGAGTCCGGCCGGCGTGGCATTCTTTAAGTTTTTCGGCGAAAACACTTTCCGGTCGGATCTTTCGATCTCTGTCCCGGAACTCGGCTCGCTCCTGGACCACAGCGGGGTAACGGGCGAAGCGGAGAAACACTCGGCCCGCGTATTCGGCGCCGATTATACCTATTACATCTTAAACGGCACCTCCAACGCGAACCAGGTTATCTGGAGGAGCCAGCTCGTTAAGGACGATATCGCGTTTGTGGACCGCAATTGCCATAAATCCCTGAACTATTCAATGGTTATTACCGACGCGTTTCCGGTTTACATGATCCCCAGGAGGAATAAAAGGGGCATAATAGGGCCTGTCCGGCTGGCGGAGTTTTCTCCGGATTTTATAAATAAGAAAGTGGGTGAGAACCGGCTTATCCCCAATAAACTAAAAAGAAATAAAGTGAAGATGTCGGCCCTCACGAATTCTACGTACGACGGGATCTGTTATAATGTCACAAACATAAAGAAACAGCTCGGGAAAAGCGTCGAAAATCTCCATTTCGACGAGGCATGGTATGCCTACGCGCATTTCCACCCTATATACAGGCACCATTACGGAATGGCCGATGAAGGGGCTGAAAAACATCATCCGCCTGTTTTTTGCTCGCAATCCACGCATAAATTGCTTACGGCATTCTCGCAGGCGTCAATGATCCACATTAAAAACGGGGATGCGGTCAAAGTGAATCCCGATGAGTTTAACGAGTCCTACATGATGCACGGCTCCACCTCGCCGCAGTACAGCATGATAGCGTCGCTCGATGTGGCGACCAGGATGATGGAAGATAACGGTGAGATAATGATGGACGATATCATCAGGGACGCCATAGATTTGCGCCAGAAAGTCGCAAAAATGGAAAAAGAATTTAAACGTAGAAGCAATAACGCCTGGTTCTTCGGCATGTGGCAGCCGAAAAAAGTAAACATAAAGGGTAAGAATGTTGATTTCGAAAAAGCCGATATCGGATACCTCGCCGGCCATCAAAGCGCCTGGGTTTTGAGCAAGGATAATAACTGGCACGGCTTCAAGGGCATCGAGAATGATTATGTCATGCTGGACCCCATAAAACTCACCTTTACCACCCCGGGAATCGATGATGAGGGGAGGATGGCAAAGACCGGCATCCCGGCTTCCATTGTCTCGAATTTCCTGATCGATAAAGGTGTCGTGTGCGAGAAAACAGATTATTATTCGTTTCTTCTTTTGAATTCTTTAGGCACTACGGAGGCCAAACAGGGTACGCTGCTTTCGGCGCTTTTATGCTTTAAAAAGCTTTATGATGAGAACGCGCCACTGTCTTCGGTATTTCCCGAATTGGTCAAGGCCTATCCGGAAGCCTATATGGGGGTGGGCTTAAAGGACCATGCTTCCGCCATACATGAGCACTTCAGAAAACACGCCATACTTGACAGGATGCAGGAGGCTTTTGAGGTTATTCCCGACCAGGTAATGAAGCCGTCTGAGGCCTACCACGCGGTGGTTCGCAAGAACGTGGAATATGTTGAGTTGGATAAGATGATGGGGCGCACGCCGGCTGTCATGATAGTCCCTTATCCTCCGGGTATCCCGATAATGATGGGCGGCGAGATGATGAATAAGAAAGCCGCGCCTATTTTCGAATATTTGAAACTGCGCCAGGATTTTGAAAACGAATTTCCGGGGTATGAGAGCGATATACACGGCGTTGAAAGGGAGAGCAGGAACGGAAAAAAATATTTCAGGACCCTGTGCGTAAAAAAATAACAAGGAGAATAAAATGGTCCAGGATAATGTGAAAAAGATCGGATTGTTCGCCGCGTCGGCCATCGTAGCGGGCAACATGATGGGATCCGGGATTGCCTTACTGCCCGCCAATCTCGCGAAAATCGGTTCTATTTCCGTATACGCGTGGGTCATCGCCTGTTTAGGCGCGTTAGCGCTCGCGTTTGTATACGCTCGGCTCGGTACGGAAAACCCGCAGCCGGGCGGCCCCGTGGCTTATGCCGGAGAGGTGTCGCCGATTCTGGGCTTTCAGACAGGGGTGCTTTATTTTAACGCGAACTGGATAGGGAACCTGGCCATTGCCATCACCGGCGTGGACTATCTTTCCGTATTTTTTCCGGTCCTGACCCATCCTTTTACGGCAGGTATTGTAACGATTATAGTTATCTGGATTTTTACGGGCCTTAATCTGCTTGGCGCGAACTGGATAGGCCGGCTTGTTTCCATCGGGGTTGTGCTCCTTTTGGTTCCGGTTATACTTACCGGCACATACGGGTGGACATTTTTTGACCCGAAACTATTCTCGGCAAACTGGAATGTGGGCGGGCAGCCGTCGTCTCAGGCTGTAATGGCGGCCCTGCTTCTGTGTATTTGGAGTTTTATAGGGGTCGAGAGCGCTTCGGTAGGCGCCGGAGTAGTCGAGAACCCGAAACGTACGATTCCTCTTTCCACAATAATCGGAACGAGCATCGCGGGGATCGTTTATCTCTTGTCCTCCACGGCGATATTGGGGATGTTTCCCGCGGTCACGGTTGCGGGATCCGGCGCCCCGTTTTCGCTCGCGGCCGGGCACATGTTCGGTCCGTGGGCGCCTAAACTCGTATCCGCTATTGTCGCTTTCGCGTGTTTGTGCTCGCTGGGTTCGTGGATGCTTCTGGTCTCACAGGCCGGCGCCCGCGCTTCCCGGGACGGGACATTGCCGAGTGTTTTTGGCAGGGTCAATAAAAGCGGCATCCCCGTCGCAGGCATTATATACACCTCGCTCTTCATGACCGGCCTTATGGTTGTGCTGATGCTGATGTCAAAAGCGGCCAATACACAGGAAATATTCGGTCATATCGCCAGCATCGCCGTTGTATTGACCTTGCCGCCATATTTGTATTCGGCGCTGGATCTTATAAGAATGCACGGATTTCGCGACCGCAAAGCGATGGTGTCCCTTGTGGCGGGCCTATCGGCCAGCGCTTTCTGTTTTATCGCCATTGCAGGGGAAAGCCGCATGTATCTCGCGGCCGCGATGATTATTATGCTTGGCGTTTTTATATTTTATGTGGGGAAAAACCGTGAGATCCGATCGGGCAAAGGAAACTAACATAATCAGCGATTCTTTATCGCGGAGGACCGGCAATGTTTGAAGGAATAGTAAATAAATTCAGCGATATATCAGCGATCCACCTGAATGCCTTATTCTTACTCGGTTTGATATTGTTCGCAGGCAGCATAGGGGGCAGGATTTTCCAGAAATTGCGGATACCTAAAGTCGTGGGATATATAATCACGGGCATTCTGCTCGGGCAGTCGGGGCTGAATATCGTCAACAAGGATATAGTTGAGTCGCTGGTAGCTTTTAATTATTTCGCGTTGGGGATTATCGGTTTCGTAATAGGCGGTGAGATGAAAGGCGAGGTCTTTAAGCGGTACGGTAAGCATTTTACCGCCATTTTATTGTCGGAAGGGTTAGCCGCTTTTTTCGCGGTTTTTTTATTCGTGGGCTTGGTCGGGAGCTTTTTTTTGGGAGGCGGGATTTACTATTGGGTGCTGGGTTTGTTGCTTGGGGCAATAGCCTCAGCCACTGCCCCGGCAGCAACCACTGATGTGCTGTGGGAGTATAAAACCAAGGGGCCATTGACCACCGCTGTCCTGGGCATAGTAGCGTTAGACGACGGATTGGCGCTGATTCTTTTTGCGATTGCTTCCAGCTTAGCGCCGGCTCTGTTAGGCAGTCATTCATCACTGTCTTTCGCTATTATTCACCCTATCTATGAAATCGGGCTGGGTATTGTTATAGGCGCGATTTTCGGCTTAATGCTCATCAAATTTCTCAGGAACTACGCGGAAAAGGATAAAATACTTATTGTTTCTCTATGCTGCATACTTTTTGCGTTAGGTCTGGCGCTGATAATGAAAATCGATATGCTTCTTGCCGCGATGACTATAGGCGTTGTGCTGGTAAACCGGGAGCCGCGACTCAGCAAAGATGTCTTTAAACTGGTATCGGAATTCGCGAGTCCGTTTTACATATTATTTTTTGTGTTGGTAGGGGCCAAGTTTGATCTTGAAGTCACATCCTTAAGCGCCATAATTATAGCCGCGGTTTACCTCGTCGGAAGGACTTTAGGCAAGATGGTTGGGGCCTATTTTGGCGCTAAATTCTCGGGGGCCCCGGCTACCGTGACTAAATACCTGCCGTTTTGCCTTTTCAGCCAGGCGGGTGTGGCAATCGGGCTTTCTATCCTTGCGTCCCAGATATTCCCCGGGGCGTTAGGCGATTCCATAATCATAATCATAGCCCTTACAACTTTTATAGTGCAGCTGTTGGGACCCCCTTGCGTGAAATACGCTGCTTTTAAGGCCAATGAGCAGTGGCTGAATATAACCGAGGAAGATGTATTATGCAAGACTACCGTTGATGAGGTGATAGACAAAAACCCGCCCTACGTGTATGAGGACGCCCAGTTGACCGATATCCTCACCATTTTCAGCGCGACCAATTACCATACGTTTCCGGTCATAGACCGGAAAAAGAAACTGAAAGGAATCATTACCCTGATGTGTATCAGGCAGTCATTCGCGCATGCCGAGATGGGAAGTCTTGTCCTGGCGCATGATATTATGGATTCCGTGGTGACCAGGAACATATCGGGCAATTCGACGCTCCTTGAGGCAGAAGAGGTTATCGATAAGTATCATATAGACTACCTGGCCCTCGTCGACGACAATTGTACCATCCTGGGCTTTATGGAGAAAGAGGCGATAGATAAATTTGTTTTCAACAAATTGATGGAGGCGGAACAAAAAGTGGCCGCCATGGGGTAGCATTATTTAATCATGAAGAAATTCTCACTGGCGGTACGGACTAATCCTTTTGACGCGGGCGCGTGTGCGGAAGTCAGGTAAGATCCTTCCAGGTCGGTTTTTTAAAATAATGAATGGCCAAAGGTATCACGCACATCAAGAGTGTGCCCAGGATTAAGAATCCCTCATAAAAAAAGACACTGCCTGTTTTAAGCTGTGAAGGCGGGAAGAAACCGATAATAAGCGTAAATCCCGCGCCCAGAAACCCTATCCCGGCGACGAGCCACATGCCGATGAAACCGAACGGTATTGTATACGCGCGCGCGACATCCGGTCTGGAATAACGCAGGCGGATCGCGGCGGCGTAGACAAGTAAGTACATCAGCAGGTAGAGGATAATGCAGAGCGCCGACAGTATCCAGTAAGAACTGCTTATGGTGGGCATGAGCAGGAATACGAACGCCAGCACGGTAACAATGACGGCCTGCGCGATAAGTATGTTAACGGGCACGCCGTTCTTGTTGGTGCGCTTAAGCAGGGGGGGGATGAGCCCGTCTTTAGCAGTACTCAGCAAGCCTTTGCTCGGCCCTATTATCCACGAACACAGCTCGCCTATGGATCCCATTGTGATAAGAATGGCAATGAGGGGGATAAGGTATCTCAGATGGAATCTATCGAGTAAAAGCTTAAAGGCCTCCATAAGACCGGCGACGAGACTTATGTCTTTTTGCGGGACGACCATGGCTATTGAAAGCGCCCCCAGTGTCAGTATGGCCAGCGCAATGCCGGCCGAAAGGAATATCGCGCGGGGATAGTCGCGTTTCGGGTCTCTCACCGCCTGGGCATGCACCGCCGAGACCTCTATGCCGGAAAATATAAGGAGGGCCCCCGCGAAGAGCACGATATTATCCACATTTGTAATATCCGGGATGAGGCCGCGCGCCGAAAAAACTATTTCCGAGGGTTTGCCCGTGAGGAGCCATACGGCGCCGAGGCCCATTATGAATAATCCCGGTATGAAAACCCCGGCGATAACTCCGATGACGCTTATGATCCCCGAAGTCCTGATGCCGCGGAAACTAATGAATGTGCCGCCCCAATAAGTTGCCAGTATTACAATGATCATGTAGATCTTGTTGCCGGCCAGTGACGGGTCGTAGATGTACGCTAAGGTTGCAGCGATGAAAGATAAGGCCGTGGGATACCATATGACATTTTCTATCCACTGGAGCCATACAGCGAGGAACCCGCAGCGCGGCCCGAAAGCTTCGTTGACCCATATATAAACGCCGCCCGGGCCTTTCGGAGGCCATCCTGTGGCAAGTTCAGCGGTGACAAGGGAAACGGGTATGAGGAAAAGGACCGCGGCCGCCGCGAGATAAAATACCAGGGC
>JBDRBZ010000022.1:0-5110 GCA_043822175.1 Candidatus Omnitrophota bacterium | reverse complement strand
GTGCGGGAAGCTGCTCGAAGGTGAGGCGCCGCCTGACCTAAAGGATAATATCTACAGGATAGACCGCGAGGTCAACCTGCTTGAAAAGGAGATAAGAAAGAGGGTGGTGACGCATCTTTCGGTGCAGGCCAATGTCGACCTGCCGTTCAGCCTGGTGCTTATGAGCGTCGTGAAAGACGCCGAGCGCATCGGCGACTACGCCAAAAACATGTATGAGATATCCGAACTGCTGGATAAGCCTATCGACAGGAAGTCCTATGACGAGCTGTTCGGCGACATGGATAAGAAGATATTGAGAGAATTCGCGGAGACCAGGTCGGCGTTTATTAATTCTGAAAAGGCTACGGCGAGAAAGGTGCTCGAGCTGGAAAGGGAGATCGTGAAGAAATGCGATCAGGTCGTCAAGAATCTTGCCGAAAGCGATTATCCGACAAACCTTGCCGTCTCTCTGGTGCTTCTGGCCCGGTACATGAAGAGGGTAGCGGCCCACCTCGCGAACATAGGGTCCTCTGTAGTGCTGCCGATACAGGACCTTGATTTTTTTGACGAGAAATTAAGGCATACCAAGAATTGACACCTTGAAACCGACGCGGGCGTATGGACGCAAAAAGGGCGACAATACTCATAGCGGATGATGAGCCGAGCATAAGGGAGGGGATAAGGGTAATACTGTTGTCCGAGGGGTATTCGGTGGTCATGGCGGGCGACGGCAGGGAGGCGGTCGAGAAATTCAAAAAAAGCTCTCCCGACCTGGTTATCCTTGACATGAAGATGCCGCGTTTCAGCGGCATCCAGGCGCTGACGAAGATAAAAAAATTTCTCGGAGAAAGGTACATCCCCGTAATCTTTCTTACCGCAAGCGCGCGGATAGACGATAAATTAAAGGCCCTGGGCGGCGGCGCCGTAGACTACCTCGCCAAGCCCGTATCTCCGCAGGAACTGCTGGCGCGTATCAGAAATTTTCTCGATATAAAGGCGAGCCATGACAGGTTGAAAGAGGCTTCAGTCTTTGACTGGATGACGGGGTGTCTCAACAAAGAGCACTTTCTCAAAAAAGCCTCCGAAGAGCTGGCAAAAGCGGTAAGGAACAAGACGCCGCTTTCTTTTATATTCATGGACATTGATAATTTCAAGGACATAAACGACTCCATAGGGCATATGGCCGGGGACGCGGTGATAACTGAATTCGGCAGGCGCCTGCAAAAAATCATCCGCCGGATAGATATGACAGGCAGGTTCGGCGGCGATGAGTTTATGGTTATGCTGCCGCACAAGGGAGCTAAAGACGCCGCGGTAGTTGCGGAAAGGATACGGAAAAGCACAGCCGGTAAATGCGTGGTTTTTGACAAAAAGAGGATACGCATAACGGTGAGCCAGGGGGTCGTGGCCCTTGATACGCAGAAAAAAGTGAGCATTGAGGCGCTGATTCAGAAAGCGGACGAATGCCTGTACGAGGCCAAGGATAAGGGCGGGGCCTGCTACGTGATAGGCGTAATGGAATAGTTCCCTCCGGAAGGGCCGGCGCATGGACTCTCGAAATATCAAAAATAAATTAAAACTGAAGGAAAAGTTACTCCTGAAGAGGGTGGGCCAGGCCATACGCGACTACGATATGATACGCCCCGGCGACCGTATATGCATAGGCGTATCGGGCGGGCAGGACAGCCTGACATTGCTGGCGCTGCTCTCTTCCAGGACACTTTTGGTATCGCTTAAATATTCCCTGCACGCGCTGCACGTGGAAAACAATTTTGTGTACCTGCGGGAAAATTCCCGCCTCAGGCTGGAAGTGATGCTTAAGGAGAGGGGTGTTCCCTGTACTTTTATACGCGATGCCTCGGGCGGATATTCCGAAGGCGGGGCCAACTGCTTCTGGTGCGCCTGGAACAGGAGAAAGGCCATGTTTGAGGAGGCGGAAAAATTGGGGTGCAATAAGATCGCGCTGGGGCACCATAAGGACGATGTCATCGAAACGACGCTGCTCAACCTCTTTTATAACGGGGAGATCTCAACGATGAATCCCAAGCAGGTCCTGTTCGGGGGGAAGTTGACGATCATAAGGCCGCTGTCCTATCTCGAGAAAAAGGATATAACGGGTTTTGCCGGGGTGGCGGGATTCCCGGCCGAGAGCTGTTTATGCCCGGGCGTGAATTTCTCAAAGCGCAGGACTGTCAGGGATCTGATAAGCCGGCTGGCAGGAACCTCGCGTTCGGTGAAAAGCAATATTTTCCGCGCGCCTTCCCGGATAAGGGATGAATATCTGGGTAAGGCAGAGGCGTGCAGTGATAACGTTAAGGCGGTCTGATTATGAAATACGTATACGGGCCCGTGTATTCATGGCGGCTGGGGCGGTCATTGGGCGTGGATCTTCTTTCGCAGGATGAGAAAATCTGCACGTTTGACTGCCTGTATTGCCAGATAGGTTTAGGCTCTAAGCATGCGACTGAAAGAAAGGTGTACGCGCCTACGCATGATGTTATCGCCGAGCTGATAGCATTGGCGGGCACGCAAGCCGATTATATAACCTTTTCCGGCCGCGGTGAACCGACCCTCGCGAAAAATCTGGGTGAGGTTATCAGCGAAGTGAGAAAAATCCGGAGCCAACCCATAGCAGTATTGACAAACGGTTCCCTTATTTGCAGGAATGACGTGAGAAAGGATCTCGCGCTCGCGGACGCGGTGGCATGTAAACTGGATGCCGGTTCAGACAAGGGGTTTCGCATCGTGAACACGCCGGGCCCGGGCATCGAGTTCACCGATATCCTGAAGGGGTTAAAGGATTTCCGGGACATGTTCGGGAAAAAGCTCGCGCTCCAGGTGATGTTTATAAAGGAAAACATGACAGAGGCGCAGAAAATAGCCGATCTTGCCAGAAAAATAAAGCCGGATGAGATACAGATAAACACGCCCTTAAGGCCGACTTCTGTTGATTCGCTTTCCCGCGAGGAAGTGGAGAGGATAAAGGGCTATTTTAAGGGATTTAAGGTGATCAGCGTTTATGACAGACCTGAGGGCGCTGTCAGGCCGGTATCCGAAGAGGATACTTTAAAGCGCAGGGGCCCGAGGAAATGAGCGCCGGGTCACAGCAAAAGACAGGAGAATAAATGAAAAACGCGGAATATCTGCAAAATCTGGAAAAGTCCATGCTTATTACCCTGGGAAATGCCGGGGAGATCATAAGGAATTTTCACGCTGAAATGGACAAGGGCCTGAAAGGCAGGAAGAGTTCCCTCAGAATGCTGCCTACCTACGTGGGCCTGCCGTCCGGCAGGGAAAAGGGAAAGTTTCTCGCCCTTGACCTCGGTGGGACTAATTTCCGGGTGCTCGCCCTGGAGCTTAAGGGAAACAGGACGACATCGCGGCCTGTCGTCAACAAATTCACGCTCCAGCCCAGGCACATAAAAGGTACCGGCAGGGTGCTGTTCGATTTCATAGCGAAATGCATTAAACACTTTATGCACAGCCACGGCCTTGTCAACTGCCCCGTTGATATAGGCTTCACGTTTTCCTTTGCGGTGAAGCAGACCGATGTGGCGCGGGGTGTCCTGCTGCGCTGGACAAAGGGCTTCCAGGCAACCGGTGTCGAGGGGCATGATGTCGTCGAGCTGCTGAACGATTCCCTCATCCGGGAGGGGGTTAAAATAGTAACCGTGGCCGCCCTGGCCAATGACACGGTCGGCACCCTTGTCGCCAAAAATTATGAGGACCACAGATGTGACATGGGTGTGATACTGGGTACCGGCACGAATGCCTGTTACCCGGAGAAGCCGGCCATGATAAAGAAGTATAAAAGCGGCCGCGCGCGGTTTCCGGAAGGCATGATAATAAATATGGAATGGGGCGGGTTCAACAGGCTTGTGCAGACAAAATATGATATGGAGCTGGATGCCGATACCGTTAATCCCGGGGAGCAGATTTTCGAGAAAATGATCTCAGGCATGTACCTGGGGGAGATAGCGCGGCTGATAGTCAAAGACCTGATCAGAAAGAGACGCGTGTTCGCTGAGGATAAAACGCACCGCGCCGCGATGAGGGTATTCGGCAAAAAATGGAGTTTGAGAACGCACCATATGTCCGGCATAGAGAGCGACAGGTCGCGACGGCTTGCCGCGGTGGAATCGGTGCTGAAGGAGATCGGGGTTGCGGGGTCCACTGTCGATGACAGGCGCGCGCTCAGCCGCGTGTGCCGCCTGGTATCGTCCCGGGCGGCTTGCCTGAGCGCGGCAGGGATCGCGGCTGTCCTCACCTGGATGGACCCGGCTTTGTCGCGCAGGCATACGGTAGCCGTGGACGGGACAGTGTATGAGAAATATCCGGGTTTCAAGTCCGGTATACGGAAGACGCTCGCGGCGATTTTCGGTAAAAAAGCCGCGAATATCTCACTTGCCCTGGCCAAAGACGGTTCAGGCAAAGGCGCGGCAATAATCGCGGCTGTAGCGGCAAAACAGAAATAGCCGCCCTGCGGATAAGGAGGATTGCCATGTCAAGCGAAGCGATGCTGTATAATACCCTTCCCGGCAGCAAGGTCGAGTGCCTCCTGTGCGCGCATAAATGCGTTATCCCTGCGAGCACACGGGGGATATGCGGCGTCAGGGAAAATATCGGAGGCAAGCTTTTCACATTGGCCGATGAGGGAGTCGTGGCGAGCAATGTCGATCCGATAGGGAAAAAGCCTCTATACCATTTTCTTCCGGGGTCGAATTCTTACTCTATAGCCGCCGCGGGGTGCAATTTTAAATGCGGATTCTGCCAGAACTGGCAGATATCGCAGGCGATCGCGAAGGGGTATGAGGTGCGGGCGCGGCGCATGAGTCCCGAGGACATCGTCGATGCGGCGAAACGGAGCGGCTGCGCGAGCATATCCTATACGTACACCGAACCAACGGTATTTTTCGAGCTGGCCCACAATACCGCGAAACTCGCCAGGAAGGAAGAGCTGCGCAACGTCTTTGTGACGAACGGATACATGTCAAGGGAGGCCCTGGACCTGATAAAGCCTTATCTGGACGCGGCAAACGTTGATCTTAAATCATTCAGCGACCATTTTTATAAAAAGTACTGCGCGGCGAGACTCGAGCCCGTGCTTGACACCATACGGTACATGAAAGAG
>JBDRBZ010000021.1:0-4120 GCA_043822175.1 Candidatus Omnitrophota bacterium | reverse complement strand
CCCTATTACGCGCCTATCTCGATAAGCAGCTTGGCACTGAGCACGTCTGCCGTATATTTCGACAGTATTTCTATGGGCTTCAGCATAAACAGCCAGTTGTCCTTAATCACGTTGTACCTAAGATGAAATGCCATCAGTAAGGCCTGCCTGAACGAATGTACTCCCGGCACGTTATCCATCACTATTATTGGCATATCTATCTCACCTACGGCATCAGCCGTTATATCGACTATACTGTCTGTGCCGCCTTTTATTAACCCGACAAATATTACGGGCTTGCCTGATGAGGCCGCTATTGACATTACCGCCTGCCTGGCCCGTCCCGTTACAGCTTTCATTTCTTCAGCCTCAGAGCCATGAGGCCCCTCTTCTCGTATATCTATGACGCGTATTTTGTCGGCTTCAGCCCTATCTTCATTGACCTTAGCTATCATGCCGGCCAGAAACGCGCACTTGCGCTCGGTGCCATACAGTATAACCGCGCCTCCGGCAAGCGCCCCGCGCCCCGAGGACGCGCTCTGCCTGAAAGCCTCCTCAAAATCAAAGAACCCCAGTCCGTCGACAATGCCGTCGGCAAAAATTATGGCCGCCCTCAATGTCCCTCCGCCATTTTCCAAAAGCGTGCCGGCGTCTTTGCCTGTATCAGCACGGACCCTCCCCATGACAGCTGTTTTTATCCTCTTAGCTATATCACTCATATCTTCCCATAATGTCGTGCTGTCCAACCTTTCCCTGCCGTAAAATTCAACCTCGGCAGGCGCGGATAAACTCGCGCCATTCCCGTTAGGCGCCGGCCGCTGGGGCGCAGCACCCGGAGGGCTATCCGTTCCGCCGGCCGCTCCGTTATCCGTCCCGGTACCCGGAAAAAGCAGTTTATACACATCTTCACCTCGCATGCCCAGAAACTCCACAAAACCTATACTCTCGCCGTCCCACGCAAGCAGGGCCTCTCTGATCTCGCCTTCTGTCATCCTGGCATCTCTAACCGTTTCAGAATAATCCCCGATCTCCCGCATCAGCCTTTTGGTTTCTTTCCCGTAATACGTCAAAAAACTTACCCATGCTCTCTTCATTGAGTCATCGGAAATACTCGCGGGCAAATGGCCCCTTAGATAATGCGCCCAGCTCATGCGTAATTTCGTTATCCAGGTGCTCCCCGCGTAAAACGGTATGTGTTTTCTTGACGGCGTCTCCCCCTCGACCTTGGTGTTAAGCAGTGGCTCATTACCGTCCGACACCTCGCCGCCCAGTATCCTGAAAAGCAAAGCATAGAATATGCCCTCAAAGGCGTACCTGAACCTGCCGTCCTTATAATTGCCTACTTTCGGATAAGTGTGCAGTAATCCGGCCCTTCTCGGGCTGTAAAGGCCGGACAGGATTATTTTAATGATATCATTCACCAAAGCACCCGTATACTGCGGTTCATACCCGTAAGTATTTACAAGCCATGTAATGAACTCCCTGTGTCCGTCATCTTTAAAGCTTTCTGTCAATGAACCGCCCAAAGCCAGCTGTATCCCGTCACAAGCGCCGGGTTGCGGCATGAGTCCGTCCCAGTCGAGGCTCATATCGGCCGCGGAGACCGAAGGGTATACGAATAATTTCCTGAAAAACTGCTCTTTGACTTGCCTGCCCTTTTCGGCGAAATTCTTTTCCTCTTCCGCGCCTTCGGGCGCGCGGGCCCCGTTCAGCTCAAAATGCACGGCTTCGGCCACGTCTTTACTGTTTCGCGGGGTAACCATGGTCATCTGCGTGCCGGGGCCGTACTGCAGCTGGAATCCCAGTAACACCTGCCTTCTCGGATCAAAACTCCCGTCTTTTAAGTCCTGGCCCGGCCTTAAGAACCCGAGCGCGAATATACTGCCGAAAGAACCGCCCTCGCCTATCTGGCTCGATCCGTCTATCGGGTCCAGCAATAATACAAGACGGTAAGAATTTTCTTTCGCGGCGGCGCCTATCCCGTAAACTATTTTCCTGTCTTCCTCTGAAATAATCGCTTCCACCGAAGATCTCATGGTAAATTTAAAAACACTGTTAAAAATAAAATCCAGCCTGCTTGACACGTCACCCGATATATTCAAAACAGGCCGGAATTTGTCCTCCTTGAGATTCCCCTTTATCCACTGCAGGCTGTGTATATACTCTTTGCCGTTATGTGTGAAGAAAATACCGGGCTCGACTTTCCTTAACTTGTCTATAATATCCGTCTGCTGGTCATCTCCCATGATCTCGGGCACAAGGGTTGGTTTAAGGTACGCGGCTATTATGGCGTCAGTAACCGATAACATACGGCCCTTAAGCCCATCTCCGGTGGCCGCATCCAACGCTGCCTCATCCGGGATAAACAGCTCATCCCTCATATATTTCTGCAATGATATGGAAGACTTTATCTCATCCAATCTGACTGTCTCAGGCGGAATCGGCCGTGTTTTGGCGTTTACGCGATACCGAACCGACATCCTTTTCATTATGTCATTCATCCTGCCCGCACTCTCCCTATACACTGGGGCCATGCATTCCTCAATATTCTTAAGCACATCCCATGTCGACATACGCTGAAACGCCTCCTCCAGCCTATAGACCATGATCATCGCGGAACCGGCTTCCACATACGGCCTTACGGAAATCTCTGGGTTGCCGAGCAGGACATAACGCCCGGCATTACTCCCGCGCTCATGAAGCCCAAGGCTAAGATATATCTCTTTCAGCTCTTCTATAACGGTATTGGAGGAATTAAGTTTGGCCAGGGCCTGGTTTACCCTGGTACGCAAAAGCGCTATGGTCGCGCCGAGTTCGCCTTTCAGCTTTTCTTCCTTGGGCAGCTCGCCCAGCCCTTCCTTAAGGCGAAGCAGTAACATGACGCAGGCCGCGCGCAGGGTAACATGGTCCTTGCTTCCCACTGTATCCAGGATGTCCAATATGTCGAATAACTCTGTTGACCGGGGAGAATCCCGGTCAGTCCTCACATCAAGGAGATCCATCCACAGCTGTGTCTGGCGTACAAGATTCTTAACACCCATGTATACATAAACTTCCTCATTCCTCGTGAGCAGTTCTTCTGTCACATCCATATCGCTTACGTGCACAAGCCCATTTTCAGTCATTATCATCGCGGCGCCTGACGCCCCCTCGAACACCTTACCAAGCTCAACAGCTTCGGCGATTGGCATCCACCCTGTCATCTGGCCTTTTTTGCTCAGCATGAGATAGCCGTCCGAGCTGTGGGCGTCGGCGTGGCGTATCTTGAATTTCATGGACGGCATTATCACTTCGCTTTCAAAACCCTGCATGCCCTCCGGCCGTCTCTTGAAATCCCCGCCCAGCGACACGTAATCCCCTTTAATGGGAAGTTTTATGATATTATTCTCATCGGGTTTACTGACCTCTATAAGCCTGCCGTCGTCATCGAGGAGGTCGAAATCCTGGGTCCTGAGCCCGTTGGACACAGTAACCCTAATCCTTGATCCCCACTGAATTCTTATGCTGGCTACGAGTTTCAAGATCTTGCCTGCGCCACGCTCGTATATCCCCAGATTTGTCCCGTTCGCCGTGCCGGTTATAAGATTATATGCGGACTCGATGTCAGTGGCGCGCACGACCCACTTGCCCGTGCCATTTCCTATCGCCTTGCTTGTACCGCCTATTATCAGTTTACTGACTTGCGTGTCCGCGCCGATCAGCGAGAATATCCTCTTCTGTATTATGTCATCCGGCTGTTCATCTTGACCGATCACGGCTATGGCATCCCTTACCGGAATCGTGACAAGTCCCGGATTTTCAGGATCATCGTTGACAAGCAACCTCTGGATAAAATCCGCAAGCCCCGGTTCCATGCCCATCGAGACCTTAAGGTCTATAGGGATCTCTATAATTCTTTCCACATCCTGAAAATCCATGTGCTCGGGTATTACTTCGGCAGCTTTCAGCTCGACTTCTTTCTCTCGCATGGCCCTCTCTATGTCATCCTGGGTTAACGTGGGTCCCGATGACTCCAGCCCTTCCCTATACGCGCGAACATCTTCCTCGATCTTCTCGTTTACAGACGCTAACCCTGCCCTGAAAATAGCCTTTGCCGTCTCGACACCGGGCTGCCCCTCTGAATTCAGCTCAAAATCCTCAT
>JBDRBZ010000020.1:0-5594 GCA_043822175.1 Candidatus Omnitrophota bacterium | reverse complement strand
CCAGGGCTGGCGGGGACGAAAAAATTCCCCTCCGAGTAATTTTTGCTCGGGTTTTTTTCTCGCATCTGTTGAATAGGTGATCCGTGGTGCTCTAAAAAAAACGCCCCGCTCGCCCTGTATCCTGCCCCCTGAACCTATGGCAACGAGGAATAGGTATTGTTCTGTCTTTCTCCGGACACCATGCCCATAATGAAGGGGATAACCAGCCCGGAATTGGGTGGTGTGTCAGTGAGAAATTACTATGGTAGCGACTGTGGCGGGGCGGGAGGGGGTAGGAGCGGGGCGTATGTGAATCGCAAAATACAAACGCTAAATTCAAGGTCGTGTCTATAGGCGGCGATTTGCGATTCACATCAGAGGGTAAAAACATAGGGGACGGAGTTAACTTATTAACTTAACACCAGATGACCTTAAGTTAATAAGTTAACTCCGTCCCCTATCTTTATGTAAATTTGTAATGTGACAGGCTCACAATTCCGGGCTGGTTATTTACGGAATCCTGTTGACAGGTGAACGATTGTTCACTATAATACGCGCATGGCTGAAATAACGGTTATGCGGGATTGCGTGAAGCGGATACGGGATTTTTACCGGGACAGGAAACGGATGCCTGCCTATTCCGAGATGCTGGAACTGTTCGGGCTGAAATCCAAAAATGCCGTGTTTAAGCGCGTAAAGGCCATGATCGAAGCCGGGCTTGTCGAGAAAGATCAGGGAGGCAGGATATTGCCCGGCCGGCTTTTCAAGGCGGTTAAATGCCTGGGCGCAGTGACCGCCGGGTTTCCGAGCCCGGCCGAAGAAGAGCTCGTGGATACGATGAGCCTCGATGAATACCTGATCTCGAACCCCCACGCCACTTATATTCTTAAGGTCGACGGTGATTCAATGGCAGACGCGGGTATCCGGCAGGGCGACCTCGTCCTGATCCAGAGAAATATCACCCCCAGGACAGGCGACATTGTGGTAGCCGAGGTGGACGGGGAGTGGACGTTGAAATACTTCGAGAAAAAAGGAAAAACCGTCCGGTTAAGGGCAGCCAACCCCAAGTACCCTGACATATATCCCAAAAATGAGCTCGTTATAGGCGGAGTGGCTATCGCGAATGTCCGGAAGTACAGGTAAGATCCTCCATGCAGAATTTTATAACCCTTGCCGGTTTCCCCCGCGCGATAGTGCATATCGACGGGGACGCGTTCTTCGCTTCATGCGAACAGGCGCGGGAGCCGCGCCTTAAGGGCAGGCCTGTCGTTACGGGCAGGGAGCGGGGGATCATATCCAGCGCGAGCTATGAAGCAAAGGCGCTGGGCATAAAACGGGGTGTATCCCTACGGGATGCGAAAAAGATCTGTCCTGATGTCGTAATCCTTCCGAGCGATTACGAGACATACAGTATCTATTCTGAAAGGATGTTCGGCATCATCAGGCGTTTTACTCCCTGTGTCGAAGAATTCTCGATAGATGAGGCATTCTGCGATATTACGGGCCTGAGGCGCGTTTACAGATCGAATTATAAGTCCATAGCGCTGACTATCAAAGAAACAATAAAAAAGGAGCTTGATATCACTGTTTCTGCCGGACTTAGCCTCTCCAAAACACTTGCCAAGATATGCTCGAGGTATAAAAAACCAGACGGTTTTACGGCCGTTGAGGGATACCGGCTGCACGAGTTCCTGAGGGGCGTGCCGCTTGAAATGGTATGCGGTTTCGGTCCCAATACGGTAGAGCTGCTTTCAAAATGCGGCCTGCGCAACACGCTCGATTACGCGGAGCGCCCGGTAGAATTCGCGAAAAAACTCCTGGGCAAGATAGGGGAGGAATTGTGGCATGAATTGCGGGGCAGGGCAGTATATCGGTTGTCGCAGAAAAAAAAGGAGAAATATCTGTCCATCAGCAAGAGCAAGACATTTATGCCTCCGTCGGGCAGGAAGGATCTTGTCAGGGCGCGGCTGATGCGCAACCTCGAGTCGGCGTGCATCAAGCTGAGGCGGCATAAATTGAGCGCCGCGGAGATTACCGTTTATCTCAGGACACAGGACTTCTCGGGGGCGGGGCTTCGGGCAAGATTGAACAGGCATTCCTCGTCGACCCTGGATTTTACGGCATTGTCCGCGGGCCTTTTTGATAGGCTCTTTAAAGAAAGTGCCGCCTACAGGGCTACCGGTGTTATCCTCTCGGACATCGTCCCGGAAGGCGTCGATAAAGTCACGCTTTTTGACGACCCCCTGAAGGTAGAGCGCCTCACGAGCCTTTCCGGGGCCGTGGACCGGATAAACGGGCGTTATGGAAAGCATAAAATCCATGTTGCCGCGTCCTGCCTGGCAAACGGCGGCGGCAATTTGCATGAACGTAACGAGCCCGCGTGGAGGAAAAAGGAGCTTCTCAAAGGGGAAACAGCCCGCAAGCGTCTGGCATTGCCGCTTCTTAAAATCAGCGTCCGTTAACCCATCATATAATTATTACCCAATAGTTACAATCCTGTGACAATCTTTTTATCTAACTTGATAAACTTACGCTTATACTATGCATAAATTAAACCCTAAAAGAAAATATCCGCGCGGAATATTATCAGTCTGCCTTGTAATCGCGTTATTTTGCCAAAGCATAGTCTGGGCCGATCCTGATGCCCTGCAGGCTGATTATACCCGCCGCACATTGCAGGCCCCGTCCATATTTGGTCCTTTCGCGGATCAACACGTATCATGGGTGAAGCTGTCAGCCGCTTATCTGGTAGAAAAAATTCGGGAAACGGCCAACCGTGCCGGCGGCACGATAGCGGAATCTTTTGAGTCTTTTACGGAATGCCCTCCTATCGAAATATCTCAAGGTGTATTGGTTGTGCCTGATATGCGGGGAAAAAGGAAATCTGAAAGTACCGTCTCGGAAAACCTCTGGCTTGTTGATTTTCATGTGCGTGTTAACCGGTCTGACGGCAGCGGAGAGTGGAAATATACAGCGCTTATAGATGCGAATACCGGTCAGGTAAACGATGTCAGGCCATATGTTTCGAACAGGGCCGCGGAGGGCGCAAGTTCTGACAGGGGTGCCCTTCCAGGAAGTGTGTTACAGTGGGCGCGATTTATTCCGCAGGACAGGTATGAAGTGATTGAGCAGATCCGTGAGACCGGGATGTCGGTAGTATACAAGGCCCTGGAAAAATCGACAGGCCGGGAGGTAGCGGTAAAGATCACAAAGTCCCTGCCGCGAACCAAACAGAGGCGCATGTTTTATAATGAGCAAGATATCCTCATGCGCCTGACCCGGGAAGGCTGTCCGTATATCCCGGCTTTTATCGAAGCCGGCGATAACTGGGTTGCGATGGAATTCGTCGAGGGCAGGAATATCCTGGATTGGGCAAATGGGGTAAGGGACCCGGTTAAAGTGCTTGAGATTGTGAAAAAAGTTCTTGAGGCGCTTAAGTACTTCCACAACCGCCCGCGGCAGATAGTAAATTGCGACCTCAAACCCCATCATATTATGGTTACTGCCGACGGAAATGTTAAAATAATTGATTTCGGGTTGTGCCGCGAAGGCAGGACAGAATGGGCGCTGGAAAATGACGAACTGGCCGGTACGCCTATCTACATGTCAGAAGAACAGCTGCTTCCAAACAGGGTGATAACGACACGGACAGACCTGTACCAGCTGTCGCTCATCATTGGGGTAATAGCTACCGGAAGCCTTAAAAATATCGGATTGGATCCCGAGAACGAAAGAGTTACAGATGTGGTCGCGTACGTGCTTTACACCCCCAAGAAAAAGGCGCATGATATACGGCCGTCCCTTCTCGATTACTGGAAGGCCGCGCCCGGCATAGCCGATATTATAGCAAAAGGCATATCCAGGGATACGAGTGAATGGTACGTGAACGCCGATCAGATGGAAACCGCCATAGACGATCTGATCGCCGACAGCGCCTTATCTGCGGCTGATAGGCGGAAATATTTTTCAAAAAGTCTGCCTGATCCCGCGTGTCCTCATCCGACGTGGGTAGGGAAGGCCGGCGCCCTGTACAATATTTTCGTGCGCAGATTAAAGGGGGCACCCAAAGAAACCGCGCATGAGGGTGATTTTACCGCTTTAAAGGCGCATTTTGAGAAAATCAGGGAAATGGGATTCGGCATGGCAATGCTCATGCCTGTTACGGATGTAGCGACATTTGACTACAAGGTTTCTGATTCTCCGTATTCGCCGTTAAGCATGTATGGCATCGACCCGCGGTATATTGACTTGGGCGCGATGGCGCAATTTCCGGGACGTACCATAATAGATAAATTCTTGAGATTTCACTATGAAGAAAATCCCGAAAATAAGCCCGCGGACTATGATGAGATTACGTCGAGGAAATGTCTGCGGGATTATGCTGACGCCAAGACGTTGAGGGTACTGCGCGACAATGCAGATCGTTACAGGGACTTTTTGAGAATTTTTTCCGGACGGCCCGGCGGGTACAAGCAGGAAGAGTTTCTGAAAATGAGTAACCAGGCTATCCGCGGTACCGGGATATATCAGCAGGTCTTTCCTCTCGTGCTCTTTGAGCAGTATTTCGCGAGAAAACAGCTCGAAGATGCCATACGGTACGCGCATAAGCTCGGGCTTTTTGTGCTTCTGGATATACCGGGTTTTGAGTCTGTGATCGGCACGAAATCAGTCTCGTCGCCCGAAATGCTTATGCGTGACGGAAACGGCAACCTTATAAATAACGGGTGGCACATAGAGGATCCGGTAAACGGACAAAGGTGGAGCATGCTGGCATGCTATGATTGGTCGTATCTAAAGTCAGTGAACTATGAGCCGCTTTTAGATGTGTTCAGGTACTGGGCGGAGGAGATCGGAATAGACGGCTTCCGCGGCGACGCCTGGCACTATTCGTACGCAAACGAGGCCGCCGGGTATTGGGACAGGGTTTCGGAGTACTGCAGGGAAAACGACCTTCTCTTTATCGCCGAGACAGGGGGCTGTGATAATCCCGGAGACGTGAACGCCAGAAGCCGTGCGCTGGGCAATCTTGAGGCCGCAAAGTTTTTTATTGACCACGGCCAGGGCCCGCCTTCGCTCAGAAATCTGCGCGGATTCCTGACGCATTATAACCATGATCCGTCCGTGATATTCTCGGCTACACATGACAGTTTTCCGGTGCCTGACGAATATCGCGCTTTATTCGGGCCGGGTCAGCATGATGTTAATATCGCGAACACCATACATACCCTCTATTCTATGGCCTCGCCCGCCTGGACGGTATTTCAGGGCGATGAGAGGGCCGAAAATTGGCGTGTGCATGAGCCCGGCAAAGAGTGTACATGGCGGGATAAAGGCCTTGACCGTACAACAGGCAAATATGACATTCACGAATATCTGAAAAGGCTGAATAATATCAGGCATGCTTATCCATGGCTTGCCGATAGAGGCAATATCCTGTGGTATGAAGTTTCATACGGGAAAAGGCAGCCGGCTGTTTCACCGGATGATGCGGGAGTGCTGGCGTTCGGAAGGAGATCGCCTGACGGCAGGAAGCAGCTGATCACAATCATAAATATTTCGGGCCATGAGAGGGAGGGTGTCGCTCAGCTGGGCCTGGCGGGCTCAGGCATTGATAT
>JBDRBZ010000019.1:0-6157 GCA_043822175.1 Candidatus Omnitrophota bacterium | reverse complement strand
AAAAACTGATAAGCCTGCCGGGGGATACCTTTTCGCCGGAACCGCGCGCGTCGATCACAGCCGCCATCACTTCTTTGACGCTTTCATCCCTGAACTGATCAAATCCGAGTTCGCGCTCGACGACATCGAGCGCGCCCGCGTCATCAAGGACAATCCCCAGAAGCAGCACCTCCGCGTTCCTCGGCTCACACCTGGCAGGCGCCTGCGCCACGACAGGCACCTCATAAGAATAATCCGCCTTGACCTTTCTCAGCTCGGACCTGAGGGCATCTTCGTCAAGTGACAGGTCCTGGGAAAGTTTTTTGAGAAAAGACGCCTTAAGTATCTCGTTAGGTATGCGGGCAATAGTGGGAAGCATAAGTGTCGCTATGGCCGCCCGGCCGCGCACGCCCTCTTTGTTGAACTTCCTGGACAAAAGGGCCATTTTGTAAGCAAAAAGATCTTTTGAAGACTTTACAATCTGACCGAAATCCTCGGCCCCGCGCTCCCTCACAAACTTATCAGGGTCATACCCTTTGGGAAGGGTCGCTATTCTGACATTCATGTCGCCAGAGACGAGCACATCCAGGCCGCGCAGTGAGGCCTCCTCCCCTGCCTTGTCGGAATCGAAAACTATTACAGCCGTCTTTGAGAACCTCTTAATGAGGCGTATCTGGTCGGGAGTAAGCGCCGTCCCGAGCGTCGCGACAATATTTTTTATCCCGTGCTGAAACGGCATGATGAAGTCAAGATATCCCTCGACAATAACCGCATACCCGGTATCGCGCATGTGCCCCTTCGACTCGTTGAGGCCGTACAGATTCCTCCCTTTCACATACACGGGGGTCTCCGGCGAATTTATATATTTCGGCTGAGAATCGTCAAGCGCGCGGGCCCCGAAAGCGAGCACCCTGCCGCGCATATCGTGTATGGGGAAAATTATCCTGTTCCTGAACCTGTCATAATACCCCTCGGATTTTTCGCGGGCCAGCGCGAGCCCAGCCTTTTCCAGCGCATCAGGGCTAATACCTTTTCGGCCCAGATACGAGAGCAGGCCGTCCCATGCGTTCGGGGCATAACCGATACCGAACTGCTTTATCGCATCATCCGAAATGCCTCTGTCCTTCAGATATCTCATGCTAAGCCGCCCGTCTTCCGAGCGGAGAACAGCGCCGTAGAATTCTTTGGCGGCTTCGTTTATACCGATCAGCTTCTCGCTCAGCCCGTCTCTCGCGGGCTCTGAAAAGCGGCCGGCCGGGAGTTTCACATGCGCCTTCTCGGCCAGATATTCAACCGTCTCGGGGAATGACATCCTCTCATATTTCATAAGGAATGATATCGCGTTGCCTCCCGCGCCGCACCCGAAACAGTGAAATATCTGCTTGTCCGGACTCACTATAAAGGAAGGCGTCTTCTCGCCGTGAAACGGGCAGTTTGCCTTGAAATTCCTTCCTGCCTTTTTAAGGGGCAGACGTGAAGACACAAGTTCCACGATATCGGTCGCGCCTACTATCCTGTCTACAAGGTCATCTCTCATACATCACTCCGCGCATCCTGCTAATTTCTGCGGATCCTCTTGAATCCCGAACAGCCGATTATATTGAGCTTTTCCTTTTTCTCGATGTTGTCAAACAAAAGGTTCAATCCAAGCGTATCACTGGATATATGTCCGGCTATCACAAGATTTATATGCTCTATTTTGGCGTTCTTGAAATGCCCCTCGCTGAGGTGCATAAGCACAAGCGTCCCCACCCCTGCCTGTGACAGCCTGGCGAAAACGCGCTTTGACCCCTCTGTGCCGCCGGTCATATCCACTACCACCTTGCCCGCCTTATTACCGGGCTTGCCGGCTATCAGCTTCGGCCCCGAAGACATGCCGATACCGGCCCTGTATTCGGGTATGGACTTCAGTATTCCGAGCACATCCCTCACCTTCGCGGGTTTCCTGCCGTCAAATTTTTCCTGCAAATACATAGCGACATGATTATCGGCCGCCGTATGCACGCACATATAGGGTATATCAAGCAGTCTGGCGGCATCCACGCTCCTGGCATGGTTGACAGCCGATATGCTTCGCGCTACCTCGTCAATCCTTTCATTCATTATTTCCGCGGCAATTTCAGGCTTTATGCCCTGTTTCGACAGCATCCCTTTATGTATGTGCATGACTTCGGAAAGATTGGATAATGCCCTGCCTTCGGGATGGTGCGCCATAACAAGATCAACGGGTGTACCCGTTTCCTTGAGCCTGTCAGCCAGGAGAAGCTCCGGGGCTTCCATGTCTATGCCGACCAGTATCGAGCGGATATCGGCATCATGATCACCGTAAAGTATCCTGGTATCGGAATACGGATGCTCAAGCCTCTCCCGGTCAAAGAGTTTCTTCTCAATGCCCTTCAGGCCGTTGTACTCTTTGCGCACCCTTTTTATATCCTCATCTATCTCACGTTTCGTCCTGGGATCTTTCTTCAGGCCGTATTTCACGATATCACGGTACAGTTCGCGAAGCTTCATAGACGACTCCCCCTTCTCATTTACTGCAAATAACCGGACAATCAGAATTCATTCTTAAAGAACCTGCTTTTCTTCTTAAGATCGCCCCCGAAAGGCTCATACACGTAATCCTTTTCGGCCGTAATCTGGGAAACAATCCCGTCTGCCTGCAGCATCTGGGCCTCTTTCCGTTTATCCAGGATGTTGATGGTTTTGGCGTAAAGCTCGGCATTCATCCGTAAAACCGGCATGCCCAGCGCCGACCCTTCCACCATCCCATCCACCCCGCTGACAGGCAAAAGCACAAGAATCGTAACCACAATCCCGGCTATCATTATTCCCCTTAAAAAACCAAGGATCAGGCCAAAACTCTGCTCTATAAGTATAAGAGTTTCGGGTTTGCGCACCGGAACCACAATCATGACCAGCTTCATGACAATACCAAACAAAAAAACCAACAAAAAAAAAGCAAGGAACTTTCCGGTTGAGGCGGGAAAACTCAATTTGTCGCTCAAGAAATCTGCTATGCCGCCGTAAAAATAATACGAGACGCCCACTGTAAATAAAGTGGCGAGAAAAGGAATAACCTGCGCCCCGACTCCCAAAAACGAACCGGTATATGTTATTCTTATTATTATAATTATGAGTAAAATATCTACCCAGTTTACCCTGGATAATGCGGTCAGGGACACCAATATCTCCTTTAGTGCCGATATTCTGGGAAAAAGTATGCCAAGTATATCATAGGCAACACCCTTTGTCAAGCAAGCTGCCCATATACCCCGCTTTTCTTGACATCAGTGATAACAACCGGCATAATGCGGTTTTTCAGGCCATCCTCTCCTCTCAGCAATATCCTGATATAATTGCCGGAATACCCCGTAAGAAGGCCCGACTGCCTGTCCCTGGCTGATTCTACCAGCATATCCACGGTTCTGCCTTTAAAACCGGCCGCAAAATCAAAAGCACACTGTTCAGCCAGCCCCATTAGCGTTCTCATCCTCTCCTTGACTACCGCGGACCGCACAAGAGGCCTGTATGAATAAGCGGCCGTGCCTTTTCGGGCAGAATAGGAGAATATATGAGTCCTTGACGGTCTTAATTTTTCAAGAAACGCGCATGTGTTACTGAAACTTTTGTCATCTTCTCCGGGAAATCCCGCGATAACGTCAGTCGTAAACGCTATTTCAGGCATGCCGGCGCGGATACTGTTTATAAGATCAAGGAATTTACCTGCCGAATAGGCGCGGTTCATGCGTTTCAGGATGCCGTCATCACCGCTCTGCAGAGGTATATGCAGATGGCGGCATATCCGCCTGTCCTTTTTGACCGCATCCTTAAGCCCCGGGGTAACATGTTCGGGTTCTATAGAGCTGAGTCGTAATCTGAAATCCCCGTCAAGCCCCGCGATCATGCCGAGCAGGTCAGGCAATGAACGATTACCCGGTAAGTCGCGCCCCCACGCCCCCAGGCACACCCCCGTAAGCACTATCTCTCTGGCGCCGCATGAAACCAGGCCGCGGATCTCCCCGAGCACGTCTTCTTCCGGCACGGATATCGACTTTCCCCTTACCAGCGGCACCTTGCAGTACGCGCACCTGCGGTCACACCCGTCCTGCACTTTGACAAATAGCCTGTTCCTGGAACCCTCCCGGTTACGAACAGCATCATCTCCCGCCTTCCCGGCCTTTATGCCGGCACGCCTTAACAATCCCGGGATGTCACTCTTTTCCTTATTACCGGCCAGAAGATCTACCTCTTCCATATCCGTAAACACGCGCCTGTCATCCGCGGTTTCAGCCCCGCATCCTGCCACGATTATCAAGGACAGAGGATTCCTGGCTTTATAATGCCGCGCCAGCCTGCGCGTATCCCTGTCGGCTTTATGCGTAACGGTGCAGGAATTGATTATGCAGATATCGTACCCGCCAGCGCCCCCCTCGGCAAATCCCGAGGCCATGAGCGATTTTCTCATTGCCTCGGACTCGTACTGGTTCACTTTACAGCCGAGAGTTTTTATGATAAATGTCGGTTTCTTAGGTAAGCTCATAATTAAGACATGAGAGCGCAAAAAGCCCGGCCGTATCGCTCTTCAGCACCCTCCTGCCGAGAGATACCGCCTTACAGTTAGGATGTGTCATCGCCATATTCATTTCTCCGGGCGTAAAGTCGCCTTCGGGCCCGATAAAAACAACCACGCTACGTCCGCTGAAACCCGAAATCGCCGCCTTTAATGAAACCGTATCATCGGAAAGCCACGCGGCCAGGGCAAGGTCATAGTTTTCAATATCGTTGACCGCTTCGCGGAATTCAGTGACACGGGAAATTTCGGGCACACATTTACGCCCGCACTGTTTGGCGGCCTCTTCGGCTATCCTCT
This sequence comes from Candidatus Omnitrophota bacterium, assembly GCA_043822175.1. GTDB lineage: Bacteria > Omnitrophota > Gorgyraeia > JABMRN01 > JABMRN01 > JBDRBZ01. The sequence continues at coordinate 1,305 of JBDRBZ010000019.1, read as the reverse complement.
GCCATCTTTTGGCTTTAACGGCGCCCCGGTCAGGATCGGTTTGCGCCACGCATCTTTCGGCAAAGACGGGGATAATGCGATAAACCCCTAATTCGGTCGCTTTCTGTACGATATAATCCATCCGGCCTTTTTTGGGAACCGCCTGCGCAAGCGTGACGCGCGGCATATCCTCGGGCGCGGGGATCTTTGTCTCGACAATCTCCACAACGACCCTCCCGGGCCGCGTTTCCCTGATAAACCCGACATATTCATTCCCGGTGCCGTCAAAAACCACAACCCTGTCGCTTACCGACAGGCGCATGACGTTCAGAACATGCCGGGCTTCATGCCCTTCAATGCGTATACGGCTCCCGTCCACGTTTTCCTTCGGGACATAAAACCTGGACATCTCTACACCCCTCCTTTTAACGTCACGTCACCGCTTAAAACACGGCGGCACTCGCCGCCGGGCATTTTTACGATAAGGGCGCCTTCGTTATCTATATCTTCGGCCAGACCGGCATAACGCGAATTATGCGTTGCCACCTCGACACGGTTGCCTATAGTGCAGGACAGCGCTTTTATGGCCTTCCTCATCCCCTGAAACCCGTCACGCCTGAAAAGAAAATATTTGCTCTCCAGTTCCATCAGTATCTGGCGCGCGATATCGATGCGTGACACATGGCATCCCTTTTCCTTCTTAAGAGATGTCGCGGTATCGGGGAGCATGCCCTGGCCGGTGTTGACATTGACCCCTATGCCGACAATAACAAAATCTATCCGGTCTGTCTCAGCCTTCATTTCCGTAAGAATACCGCATACCTTCTTCCCGTTTATATACACGTCATTAGGCCATTTTACTCCGGGTTTCAGTCCTGTCACGATCCTTATCGCGTCACACAGTGCCAGAGCGGTAACAAGCGTAAATTCCTGTATCTCCCTCGGCAGTATATCCGGTTTTATCACGCAGGACATGTATACGCCGCCGGACGGGGAGATCCATTTTCTGCCGAGCCTGCCCCTGCCCCTCTCCTGTTTTTCGGCTATCACCACCGCGCCTTCCGCGGCCCCTTTCTCCGCCAGGCCGTAAGCTATGTCATTCGTGGACTTTGTGCTTTCATACGCGTAAATTTCGCGTCCGAACACACCGGCCTTAAGGCCCGCGGTTATTTCATCCGGCAGGAGCTTATCGGGTATGCTCTTTAACCTGTAGCCCAGGTGCGGCACCGCCTCGATATCATAGCCTACTGCCCTGAACTTTTCCATATGCTTCCATACGGCCGCGCGGGTAACCTTGAGCACCTCGCTTATGTGCTCGCCTGACAA
>JBDRBZ010000018.1:0-3243 GCA_043822175.1 Candidatus Omnitrophota bacterium | reverse complement strand
CATTGAGCTTTATTCAGAAAACACGGGCCAGATCGAAGCCGTGGAGAGGATAGTCTGCACGCCTGATTCAACGCGCGGACAGTTTATCGGCTCATTCATGCCCATTGAGGAAGAACACCGAAGATTTTCCAAAGAGCGCGTAAGATTTGTCAAAGGAGTGCTTTACAACCTTATCGATCGCGCATCAAGGCCTGAGAATGCAGGAAAGCAGTATGTCCTCCGCCTTGACCAGATCGAGGGACTTTCGCCTAAGGTATGGGTGGAATTAAACCAGTTCCTGCTCACGGGCGAGCTGTACGTGCCGGAGACAGGCGAGGTTATAAGACTTCCGCGAAATCTCAAGATCATCGCATCGCTTACATCAGGGCTTAAAGATAAGGCGTTTTATGACAGGTTCCTGCGCAGGCAGCTGGGCGTCCCTGAAAAAGACGAAATAATGGATTTTATCGCCGGGAAGTTCGGGTTCCACCAAATATGGGCTGAATGGCTGGCTGAAAACAATGAAAAATATAAGGGGCACATTTCGTTAGGGCAGTGGATGTTATTCGCGTCCTATGTCAAAGGGCGTCTGGATGATAACGGCATCAATTATACAACAGCGGATGCTAGCCGTATCTTCAACCAAGAATTATTGATATTTTTGGATAACCTGAAAGTCGGCCAGGGAAAGATACGGATGCGGGAAAATGAATTGTTTGTATACAAGCCGGAACTGGACTATGACACAAATACAAGGAGGCTCCTGATAGACGGCGTCGAACTCCCGGTGAACGATGCGGCAAAGGCAGCCATAGAAAAAGCGATACAATCCGCCCCTCCGGGCGCGGACAGGACGGCCCTCATAAAATCGGCCGTGAAAAAATACGCTAAACTCATAATGACAGACGATGTGTTGCGGGCCCTGAGCGCTATCGCGCGCAACATGCGTTACGGCACCGGTGTCCTCAGGCTCGAAGGCCCGACAGGTGTAGGCAAGACTTATATTGCTGAGAAGCTCGCCTTTCTGATAGGCCTGCCTTTCTACGGAGAGCCGTTTCACGGGGCAAGTGATCAGTCAAAACTGCTCGGCTCTTTTAAGCCGAACGCTAAAGGGGATTACTATCTTGATGACAATACGCCGTTCTTAAGGCTTTTCAAGGACGGCGGTGTTGTGGCGCTGTCTGAATTGAACGCCGCTGTCAGGAACGACACGGCACGGCTCGGCTGGCTTTTTACGCCCATAGCGAGGGGGGACAAGACGTTCCTCCTCAACCAGTACCCGCGTCTTATGTCAGGCGGCGAGATAAGCCCCTCTGTCACGCGGAACCCGAACTCCATGATCATAATAGACATAAACCCGGCCGACGGGTATGAGGCGCGCGCGGAACTGCCTGAAATGCTTAAATCCTACACGCCCGAGGTCTGGATAGAGGGCAAATTTACGCGCGATGAATTAAAGGATATTGCCCGGGATTTTCTCGATGGAGTGCCGGATCCTGATGCGCGGGATTTATATGCCGAAAAATTGACGGATGTGCACTACGCGATCCAGGAAGAGCTGATGAAGGGTAATGAAGGGGCGTTTGCCGGGGAACAAAACCATGTTCTCAGCCTGCGTGAGCTAAGAAACGCGGCCATGGCGATTACGAGGGAATGGCCCGAAGTCGAAAGAAAGATCGCGGCGGACATGGCGCGGGGAATTCCGCGTGAAAAAAGCGTGCGGTTTATTGCGGATCTGGATATGCGTCAAGAAACAATACGTATTTTCTACACACTGTCTTTCCGCACACAGGAGGGGCAGGATTTTGTCGAAGCCGTCGTGGGGTGGCTTGGAAGCCGCCCCCGCAGCGGAGATGATACACCCCGGTATATCGAGAGTCTTCTTATGGATACCACCCATCCCGTGCTTTATTCCTGTCCTGCCGCGGAAAATCCGTTTAACACGCTTAACGCTATAAAACAGAAACGGCCCGAAGTCGAGATCGTGAAGCTCAACACAAACCTTTTTACCGACGATCTCACGCTGTACGGAGGCTACGTGCCCGACGCCGAAGCCGAGACAGAAGCGGGTGAACGCGTGTTTAAATGGGAGGACCGCATACTGCCTGACCTTATTACGGCCGCGGAGAACGACCCCCAAAAAATATTCGTGCTTGCGTTCGAAAATTTCCATTACCTGAGGCCCAAGATAGCGGTGTCGCTTAACACCATACTGCAGGAACGGGTCTATTATCATCCGATCAGGGGGAGGATGGACATACCGCCCAATTTAAGGTTTTTCGCGACAGCGTCGAATGAATCTGAATTTCAGATCTCGCCTGCCGAGCAGTCAAGGTGGGTGAGGTTGTGCCATGTGAGCCGTGGGGATCCGGCTGCCGTGCCCCCGACGGACACTTTCACCTACGGGGACGTAAAAAAAATTAGGGAAGAATACATGAAAGGGATCGGCAGGGCGCCTCAGCCGTATCATCCCGCACCCGCCGATGAAGGAGAGCTTCTTGTGCCGACAAAGGATCTTGTTATGGTGGAGAGCCAGATAGTAAGGGGCATGCTTGAAAAAAAGATCGCGATTCTCGAAGGCGATCCCGGCGGCGGAAAGACAGACATATCCATTGACATAGCCGATAGGCTGGGGTTGAGGTCACATGTGTATTCGGCCCACGCAAGGGCGCATCTTGAGGACTTTATCGGCACCTATGCCCAGGATGAACACGGAAGGTTTGTGCTTACCGCTAAAGAGGATGACGGGAGATTCAGGGTGCCGTTTCTTGATTTTTATAAGAATGGAGGTGTGTTTATTATAGACGAAGGCGCCATCGGCAGGAGGTCGCAGGCGCTTATAAGCTGGCTTACCGGCATTGCGAGGGGCGAGACAGAACTTGTCCTTTACGAGCACTCAGGCCGGGCCGGGGCGGTCAGGATAAATCGGAACAAAAACTTCCATATCATTATCACCACAAACCCTGTTGACGAGACGCCGGGCCGTGAAAGCCTGCCTGTCGAGGTCATTAAAAACTCAAGGCGTATTTTCGTGCCCAATAAATTTGATGATGACACATATAAGGCCATTATCGGGAGGTTTTACAGGCAGTTCGGCGGCAATGTCTGGGACAGGTTTTCGGATGACGTGCGCGAAAGGCTTCTGGAAAGACACATCGGCGCCCACCGCGCGATGATCGATTTTGTCAATGAGAGGGCTATGCTTGAAAACCCGGAGAGGCACCTTTTCACCTTGCGCGATATGAAGAGCTGGGTGAAGGTTTT
>JBDRBZ010000017.1:0-5191 GCA_043822175.1 Candidatus Omnitrophota bacterium | reverse complement strand
GGCGGAGAAAAAAGTATCCGCCGGAATAAAGCCGGACAATTTCTTTACGAACCTGTTTCGAACATAAACTTCAAGAATGTACAATCCGCTTTCGGCATAGCCCTGCATATGCATCAGCCCACGATTCCCGCCTCATGCCCCGATCTCGGGCAGGCGCGGCTGATATCAAACCTCCAGCATATGATGGAGCATCAGGACGTGCATGATAATCATAACGCGCCTGTATTCATGTGGTGTTATGCCAGGATGTCTGATTTTGTGCGGGAAATGGTGTCTAACGGGCAGAATCCGAGAGTCATGCTGGATTATTCGGGCAATCTCCTTTGGGGCTTAAGTCAAATGGACAGCGGTAAGGTGCTTGAAGACCTGCGTCTTGTGACGTGCGATAAAAAGTATTTAAGGTACGTGGAATGGCTCGGGACGATGTGGTCGCACGCGGTCGTTACGTCGACGCCTGTCCCGGACATAAAACTCCACATGACCGCATGGAGAAGCCACTTTGCCTCCATTTTCGGCGAAGATGCCCTTGGCCGGGTAAAGGGATTTTCGCCTCCGGAAATGCATCTTCCCATACACCCTGATTTGTGTTATGAATACGTCCGTGCCCTCAAAGACTGCGGTTATGAGTGGCTCATGGTCCAGGAGCATACCATTGAAAATCCAGACGGCAGCGGCATTAGAAAGCGGCATTTCCCGCACAGGCTTGTCGCGAAGAACTCAAAAGGCGAAGTCGAGGAAATCACGGTGCTCATAAAGACTCAAGGGTCGGATACGAAACTCGTGGCCCAGATGCAGCCTTATTACGAGGCCAGGGGTATCGGGCGCGAGGACTACTGCGGCGCCGATATGCCGCCCTATGTCCTGCAGATAAGCGACGGCGAGAACGGCGGGGTCATGATGAATGAATTCCCCCCGATGTATAAACAGGTTTTTGCCGAGGTCGGCCGGGAGGGCGTCGTGTCGATGAACGGCTCGGAATATCTGGAATTTCTCAGGAAGGCGAAGGTAGACGAAAAAAAATTCATGCCGGTGCAGCCCGTGTCCCAGCACAGGATATGGGAAGCTATAGGTGCTTTCGGGCCGGGCGCCGCTGACCGGGCCATTGACAGGATAAGGGAAAAAGACCAGGGGTTTAATCTTGACAGGGGATCATGGACGAGTGATAAGGACTGGGTAAAGGGATATGATAACGTCATGGATCCTATTAACAGACTGAGCGCAGAGTTTCACAGGTGCCTGAATGAGGGAAGGCTTAAGCCCGCCGGCGATGTTTACCGGGAAGCCCTTTTGTATTTGCTCTTGTCTGAGACCAGCTGTTTCAGGTACTGGGGGGAGGGCATATGGACCGATTACGCGCGGGAAATATGCAGAAGGGGCATGGAGAAGCTCAAGTATCTGTAAGCCTTCCGGACGCGCTTAGTCTCGCGTTTAATGATACATGATACCTTCAAACGTGCTTTTTGTATCCTCTGAAGTTGATCCGTTCTCGAAAACGGGCGGACTGGCGGACGTCTCAGGCAGCCTGCCCGCGGCGCTTAAATCCCTCGGCTGTGAAGTGAAGGTATTCTCCCCTTTTTACAGGCATGTGAAAAAGGGCGGGTTTAACACGGGTGTTATAAAAAGCGACATTCCGGTTACGCTTGACAGAAAGATTTTCCGCTTCTCCCTTCATTACCTGGTCCGCGACGGTGTAGACTTCTATTTTATCGGCAATGACAGGCTGTTTGACAGGGACCAGCTTTACGGTTCGGTCCTGGGAGATTACCGGGACAATGCCTTAAGGTTCGCCTTCTTTGATGCGGCAGTGCTTGAAAGCGCCCGTGTGCTGGATTACAGGCCGGGCGTGATACACTGCAATGACTGGCATACAGGGTTGATACCGTTTTATGTCAGGAATGACCCGGCGTTTTCCGGGTTTTTCGGCAGGACAAGGACTCTGTTCACTATCCACAACCTTATGTATCAGGGGCTTTTCCCGAGGCGTGTAATGCCGAGAATAAATGTCGGGAAGGACTTTTTCACGGCTGATAAACTGGAGTTTTACGGGAGGTTCAGTTTCATGAAGTCGGGCATCATATTCGCGGACGCGGTAAGCACCGTAAGCGCGGGTTATGCCCGTGAGATACTTACGCGTGAATTCGGCTGCGGGCTCGACGGGCTGCTTTCCACCCGGAAGATCGACCTGTACGGCATCCCGAACGGCGTGGACTATTCCAAATGGAGTCCGGATACAGACCGGTATATCAAGGTCAATTATGACGCCGGTACCTTGGAGAAAAAGAAGGAATGCAAACTTGACCTCCTGAAAATAGCCGGCCTGCCCGAAGACCCTGACACGCCGCTTCTCGGAGTCGTAAGCAGGCTGGCGGAACAGAAAGGCATGGACATCGTTGCCGCCGCCGCCGCCGACATAGTCGGCATGGGATACAGAATGGTCGTCCTGGGCAAGGGCGAGGCGAGATACGAGAAATCGCTGACAGGTATCGGCAGGCAGTATCAGGGAAACATCGTCGTGGATATCAGTTTCAATAACCAGCTGGCCCATAAGATAGAGGCCGGCTGTGACATGTTCCTGATGCCTTCACGCTATGAACCGTGCGGATTGAACCAGATGTTTAGCCTGAAATATGGTACAATACCGGTAGTAAGGGCGGTCGGCGGGCTTGAGGATACTGTCATAGACTTCAATGACGACGCCGAATACGGAAACGGGTTTAAATTCCGCGGCACTGAGGCCCGTGATCTGTCAGATACGTTAAGAAGGGCCCTGCCGGTTTACAGGAACAGCCAGGCATGGGAAAAGATAACGCGGAATGCCATGGCCTGCGATTTTTCATGGATAAAATCGGCGCGCCAGTATGTTATCCTGTATAGCAAATTGTCAGGCGCCGTAAGATAAATGTAAGGAAGGGAGAAAAGATGAGAGAGGTATTGTGTGTTGTGCTGGGCGGAGGACGGGGGGTCAGGCTGTATCCCCTTACCAAGGACAGATCCAAGCCCGCGGTACCGTTCGCGGGCAAATATCGCCTGATCGACATACCTATAAGCAATTCGCTCAACTCCGGTTTCAATCATATCTATGTGCTTACTCAGTTCAATTCCGAATCGCTGAACAAACATGTTTCCAGGACTTATAAAATGGACCCGTTTTCCAAGGGGTTCGTGGAGATCATGGCCGCGGAACAGTCAATGGAGAGCACTGACTGGTTCCAGGGCACGGCTGACGCCGTAAGGCGGTGCCTGAAGCATTTCAATGACCCTTACGTGAAATACGTGCTGGTGCTTTCCGGGGATCAGCTGTACAAAATGGATTTAAGGGAACTTGTGTCTTTCCACCTGGAGAAGAAGGCGGAGATAACTATAGCGTGCAAGCCGGTTCCCGCCAGCGGCATACGGGAATTCGGCATTATGTGCGCCGACAGGAAAAACCGGATCCAGAATTTCGTGGAAAAACCCAAAAGCGAAAAAGGCATAAAGAACATGGCCCTTACGATCGACAAAAAGCGCTCGTACCTGGCCTCGATGGGGATATACCTTTTCAACAGGGACGTGCTTACCGAAATTCTCACTAAAAGCCGGAAAGCGGATTTCGGCAAAGAGGTGATCCCGGATTCATTCCCCCATAAACTGACATACGTCTTCATCCACCAGGGGTACTGGCAGGACATAGGTACGATAAAGGCTTTCTATAAAGAGAACCTCGTATGCACCGATCCCGTGCCGCCGGTAGACCTGTTCGATGACAACTGGAATTTTTTTACGCGGCCCAGGTACCTGCCTCCGGCGAAGATTGAAAACTGCAGGCTTGACAGGGTGGTTATAGGCGAGGGGTCCCAGCTCGCGAAATGCAGCGTCAGGCATTCAGTGATCGGGCTGCGCAGCGTGATATCGGGCGGGGCGGATATCAAAGACACGGTTATAATGGGAGCGGACTACTATGAACCCTCACGGGGCGCCGTGAATGACTCTCTGAAGGGGATGCCGCGCATGGGCATAGGCAGGAAATGCGTCATAAGAAAAGCCATCATAGACAAGAATGCCCGCATAGGTGATGAGGTCAAAATAGTAAACGTCTCTAAACGCGGCAAATTTGATTCTGACATGTACTATATAAGGGATGGTATCGTGATTGTGCCCAAAAACAGCGTTATCCCTCCGGGTACGGTTATATGATGACGGAGGCCGGGCACAGGTGTTGAATGGCTTAAAACAGTAAGGAGGTTCAGTATCAAGAAGCGAGAAAATTTTTTATCAAGTCTGCTGGAAAAAATTACCGGTATGTTCCGCGGGAAAAAGGAAGTTTCCGGCGAAAAGAAAAAAGTTTATGTCGGCAATCTGTTATACAATCTCGCGGAAAGTGATTTAAGGCGCTCTTTTGAGGGCGCCGGTGTGACGGTAATATCCGTGGAAATCATAAGGGACAGGCAGACCGGCAGATCGAAAGGCTTCGCCTTTGTGGAGGTTGATTCGGATAGGGCGATCGAGAAGGCGATATCACAGCTTGACGGTAAAGATCTTAAGGGCCGCAAGCTTAGAATAAGCAAGGCCACTAAACCGCGAGGCGGGTTCAGACGGAACCCGAGAAGGCGGCGAAGTTAATAAATGCGCCGCTAATCCAGCAGGCTTTCCAGGTCTTTTGTGAGGGGCGAGGATTTTTTCAGAAATGCCACGCCGATGCTGCATGTGCCGTCGTCATTATCCTCAAGCCGGACAACCTTGCCCAATATCCTGTCGCGTACCATGAAGGCCTGTTCCTCTATCTCCCGGCATATCGAAACTGCCCTCCGGTCGAGGTCCATGAGCAGGATGCTCGAGATGTCGGGGACGTTGCCGAGGCCGGTCACGAACAGGACACCCGATGCGCTTAAGTTCCTTGAATCGCCGGTCACAAGCTCGGGAGACCTGACGTTCTGCCTCGGGGATTTTATCGTTTTGTAGCTCAGGGGCTCCGAGAAGTCGTACCTCAAGAATTCCCTTCTGTCATCTTTCGCATATTCGTCGGTCATGGCGTACCTCCTTTGCTGTTTTTATTATACCAGAACCTTTATCCGTCCGAAAGCTATTTATGCGCCTATTCGGGAATAAACAGCCCGGAATTTGAGCGCCTCACAAATCAAGAAATTACGAATGCGCGACGGTTAACGGGGTGGGAGGGGGTAGTCGCGGGGACGCCCCCCCCCGACCCCCGCGC
>JBDRBZ010000016.1:0-8869 GCA_043822175.1 Candidatus Omnitrophota bacterium | reverse complement strand
CCCATCCGCCCTGATGAAAAACGGCGCATTATGCCCGCCGTTACAGTAAGAAAGCGCGCCTGTTTTGACATTGAGAATACCGCAGAAAACAGTCACGAAAAGACACGCGTCATTACCCGCGGTAAGCTCATTATTTACGAGCTTCAGCGTCTCACCGACGTCCCGCGTTTCTTTGGCCGTAATTTTTATGAGAATCTTTGTCATTGCCATGAAAAGCGCCGCGGGCACTCCTTTGCCTGACACATCCCCTATCACAAAACAGAGGTTGTCACTGTCGATAAAGAAAAAATCGTACAGGTCCCCGCCCACTTCACGCGCCGGTTCCATGAGCGCGAAGATATCGAACTCACGCCTTTCCGGGAACGCCGGAAATTCTTTCTTTACTATATTCATCTGTATATCATGGGCTATTTTGAGCTCGCTTATAGACCTTTTCAGCTCATCCCTCATGAAAACAAACGAATTGGCCAGCCTTCCCACTTCATCGTTCGACTTTATCGCCGGAGGGGCGAAATCAAGGTTGCCGCGCCCGATGCTCTTGGTCGTGGCGTCGAGTATCCTTAACGGCTTTGTGATCGATCCGGAGACAAGCACTATTACTATGAGCAGAATAAAAAATCCGGCCAGCCCGAGGAAAAGCACTATCCTGTTAAGGGCAAAAATGTCCTCCATGAGCTCATCCTGCGGGAAAAGGACGCCGAGGGCCCACCCGTTTGAAGGCAAAGGCGCATACACCATCCAGCATTTCTTACCCGTTACCATGCTGATGTAAGGGACGAAACCCTTGTTACCGTTTATCATGTGCCTGCCTATTTCCCTTAAGGTATCATCGCCGCGTGACTCGGCAAGGCTGAATACGGTCTCATGCATGATAAGGTCGGCGGAAGGGTGCGTGATAAATGTCCCGTTGCCGGTGATGAGAAAGGCGTATCCTGTCCGGCCTATCTTTATCGACGAAACCAGGTCCTGCAGCCATGACAGCGATATATCCGCGGTGACAACGCCCGTAAATGCCCTCTTGCCTTCTATCTTTCTGTAGAACGGCACGGAATAAGTCGACATGATAGTGTTGCCGCCGCCCTCATCGTAATACGGCTCGCTCCACACCGGCCTGCCCACTTCCTTCGGTATCTGGTACCAATCCAGGAGGAAGTAATTATACGCCTCACTCCCGAGATAGGTGAATTCCGTATGCCCGTTTTTTTTGTAGAAGTAAGGCGCGAAATACTTTGCCTGCGGGTCAAAGGCGTACGGCTCAAACGCAATAGTGGAACCGTATATCTCGGGGTTGCCCTGTACTACCAGCCGGAGCAAGTCCACGACCTGCGCGCTGTCGCACGAGGTCTCCTCCAGGAGGGCCGCGATTGTCTTGGGCACATTTTCCACGGAGCGTATCACCGTCTCTATCTTGTTTACCGTAGCCATGGCGACGTTCTCCGCGTTCTCGTCTATTTTTTTGACAAGGGATTTTCTCGAGAAAAGGTAGTTGTACCCGAATATCAGAAGGAAAATAACCGTGCAGCTGGCAAGAATCGAGAAACTCAAACGGAACGCTATGCCCCTATTTTTCATCACCTGTTACGACCTTTCTGTAAAAAGGGCCGAATTTCGGCATATTGTCAATCATGCCGTTATCCATGAGCTCCCGAGCAACCCTGTAGTAATCGCCCTCCGACAATATACCCATGTCCGCGTAACCGCCGTCGCCCAGGATAAGGTCCTTCATCCTCTCAAGCATCCATTCCTGATGCACCCTGTTTGCCGGGATGCGCGCCCGCTTCATGTAGGAGAGTATTATTTTCACAGCCTCGTCGGGGTGCTCAAAGGCGTACCTCCATCCTTCGAGTGTGGCAGCCACAAACGCGCGGCAGAGGGCCGGGTCCGCATCGTACTTTTTCTCGAGCACATAGATGCCCTCCTCGGGAAAGTTAAGATCATGCTCATAAAAGAAAAATGAGGTCAGCTCATCGGCATTATACCCGGCGTTCAGGATCGTATGGTATTCATTGTACCACATCGCCGATACAGCATCCACGCCGTCACGCAGGAACAGGTTTATGGAATAGGACTGCGGTATTATTTCCATCTCCAACCCGTACTTTTTAAAGAATGCCCGCGGCTGGATCTGATAGATAGGCGCCCACAGGCTCACTTTTTTACCGTTCAGGTCTTTGGGGGAGTATATGCCGCGGGATTTCTTAGAGACCAGCATAAGCGCGGACTTCTGCACTATCTGCGCGATATTTATGAGTTTATCGCCTTTCGCCCGCTTCTCGATGCCCGTGGCCAGCCACATCGTGACAAAGTCGGCCTTGCCTTCGTCGAGAAAATCGGAAGGGAGCTTATCCGGTCCGCCCGTGATAATGGTTAGGTCTATCCCGTATTTTCTATAAAACCCCTTCTCGAACGCGACATAGTAGCCGGCAAACTGCGCCTGCGGCGCCCATTGTGGCAGGAAAGAGGCCTTCCGGGGCTGTGTCGTGATCCCATCCGCGAAGCGGGAAACCGCCGCGACAACGCATAAAGCCACGAGCAATATCCTTATCGTATTTTTCATTTGCATTTCAGCTTTTCGAGTATGGCCGCAGTCCCCTTTTCTGTGATAAGTCTCACGGCGCAAAACAGCAAAAGTATCCCGAATATATTTCTTAACACATGCGGGGGGATACCGTTCGTGGTCGTAGCCCCTATTACCGCGCCTAACAGAGCAGTCGGTATGAGCGCCTTAAGCGCTTCTTTGTTTACCTCGATATGCTCAATATGGAATAAGGCCGCGGCCGCTGTTATGGGAAGCACCGCCGCCAGCGACGTGGCGACAGCCTGGTGTATGGACAGGCCGAAAAAGAGGTTCAGCGCCGGAACAATAATGATACCTCCGCCCAGCCCGAAAAGCGCCGCTGTTATACCGGCCGCGATGCCCGTGGCAAAGAGTAACGGGAAAGAGCCAAAACGCGTGCTGACCGGGACTGGAAAATCTATTACACCCAGCATTTTAAGCCCGGTAAGCATAAGTATAATGAAGAATAGTACGGCCAGCAGCCTTTTTTCTATTCTGACCATAATATAGGTGCCGAGCCTGGCGCCCAGTATCGCGCCTAACGTAATAAAAGCCACCGTGTGAAATAGTATGTTGCCGCTGTTCACAAAGTAATGCATAAGAACGCCCATGAAAGTCGTAGGTATGGCGGTAACAAGGCTTATGCCGACAATTTCCTTTATAGGGTAACGCAGTAGTGTTGTCAGTCCGGCCACCAGGGCCAGACCCACGCCGGTCCCGAGTGAGGCGCTGTACAACCCGGCAATCAGCCCCAGCATCAAAAGCTTGGTCCTCTCGGTCATTCCGCCACCGTAAAGCTCCACCTGCGCCCGTCACTCCACCCCGCTATACCGCGGCTCCGCTGTTTGACGCTCCAGGTATATGTCCCGCCTTTTTCGAACAAGGCGGCGGGCACGCTCACTGCCCTGGCTTCCTCATCAAGTTCTTTTTTGCAAACCACGTCGTAGCCGTATCCTTTATATAGGGTAAACCTGTAAGCCTGCCTGCCCAGCGCCGGTATGGGTGTGGGTTTCCATGAGAATTCGATATGCTTTACGCCGGAAATATCCACGATGGATTCGCTCTCAGGGGCGATATAGCTGACTTCGGGAACATAGCTGTCGGCTTCACGCGCGCCCATTATGGGGAAGGCCGTTTGTGACAGGCACAACACAATGACTGTTACGAGCATCCCTGCCCTGAATATCATAGTGCCATTGTAAAACAGCGGTATACCGTTGTCAATGACATAGCAGACGTCCTATTTGGGGGCATCCTATGACATAGCAGACGTCCTATTTGGGGGCATCCTACATAGCAGAAAGGATACCATCCGACAACTGGCCGGGTGGAATACCCTGTTTTTTCAGATGTCTACGAGAAAAAGACGGATCAAGCCACATTCTAAGGGGTCCCCAATGGTAATTTTAGGCAAAAAAATTCCCTGGGGAAAAGAATGTGGTTTGATCCGCCCCTAACTTCCTTTTGCGTTGAAAAAAGGGGATAGCGGGTGTATACTAATCGCGCTAAAGTGAAATATTCTCAACTAAGGAGGAATGGCATGGAGCCGATTAAAGTCGTACTATTGAGGCACGGTGAAAGCGTATGGAACAAGGAAAACAGGTTTACGGGATGGACTGACGTGGACCTCTCGGAAAAAGGTATAGAGGAAGCCAATAAAGCGGGCGAAACACTGAAGAGTCTGAATTATACCTTCGATATCGCGTATACGTCCGTCCTGAAGCGCGCGATACGGACACTGTGGATAGCCATGGACAAGCTGGATCTCATGTGGATACCGGTTTATAGGTCATGGCGGCTCAATGAGAAACATTACGGCGCCCTGCAGGGATTAAACAAAGCCGAAACAGCGGCAAAGTACGGCGAAGAACAGGTGCTTTTGTGGAGGCGCGCTTATGATGTCCGTCCCGCGGCCCTTGAGGAGAGCGATCCCCGCCACCCTATACATGACCCAAGATACAGGGACCTAAAGAAAAACGAGATACCGGCTACAGAATGCCTCAAAGATACTGTCGAACGCTTCCTGCCATACTGGCATGAGGTAATAGCGCCCGCGGTAAAAGCCGGCAAAAAAGTGCTAATCGCCGCTCACGGAAACAGCCTGCGCGCGCTGGTAAAATACCTAGACAACATGTCCGACGATGACATCGTAAAGCTCAATATACCTACGGGAATACCTCTTGTCTATGAGCTGGACGGAAATCTGAAGCCTCTGAAGCATTATTACATCGGTGATCCCGAGGAAGTCAAAAAGGCCATGGCGTCCGTCGCCAACCAGGGAAAAGCGAAGAAATAAAGGCCCCGGCTACGCTACCGTAACTTCCTTGTCCAGATAAACATCCTGTATCGCGTTCAGCAGTTCCACCCCGTCTTTCATGGGCTTCTGGAACGCCTTTCTCCCGGAAATAAGACCCGTGCCGCCGGCCCTTTTGTTGATAACAGCCGTCTTGACCGCGTCTTTCAGGTCATCTTTACCCGACGCGCCTCCTGAATTGATCAGGCCCATCCGGCCCATGTAGCAGTTAGCCACCTGATAGCGTGTCAGGTCTATCGGATGGTCTGAGGTAAGCTTTTCATATACGAGCGGGCTTGTCTTGCCGAACTTTATCGCGGTATAGCCGCCGTTATTCGTGGGCAGTTTCTGCTTTATGATATCGGCTTCTATGGTCACGCCCAGGTGATTCGCCTGGCCTGTCAGGTCGGCGGAAGTATGGTAATCAACGCCGTCTTTCTTGAAACCGTCGTTCCTGAGGTAGCACCACAGGACAGTGAACATGCCGAGCTCATGGGCCTGCCTGAAGGCGCCGCTGATCTCCTCGATCTGGCGCCTGGATTCGGCTGACCCGAAGTATATGGTCGCGCCTATGCCGGCCGCGCCCATTTCCCACGACTGTTTTACCGACGCGAAAAGTTTCTGGTCGTAAGAATTTGGGTATGTGAGAAGTTCGTTGTGGTTTATTTTTACGATAAAAGGTATTTTATGCGCGTATCGTCTTGATACCGCGCCCAATACGCCCACGGTAGACGCCACGGCATTGCATGATCCTTCAATCGCCAGTTTAACAATATTCTCGGGATCAAAGTATATCGGATTCGGGGCAAAGCTGGCGCCGGCAGAATGTTCGATCCCCTGATCAACCGGCAATATGGAGAGGTATCCGGTACCGCCCAGCCTGCCGTGGTCAAAGAGCGCGCGCAGGTTGCGCAATACATTGTTCGATCTGTCGGATATCGAGAATATTCTGTCAATAAAATCGGGCCCCGGCAGGTGGATCTGTTCTTTTGGTATTGTTTTACACTCGTGCTTTAACAGGTCTGCCGCGTCATTTCCCAGAATATCCGCTATCTTTTTCGCCATTGTATCCTCCCCGGTTTATATGTAACAGGCTCACATCTCACTTTTTCGGAACTATGGTAATTGTAGCCCCTCTGCCCAAGGTTGTCAACCGCGGTTACATAATATGCAGACGTCCTATTTGGGGGCACCCTACGGCTTAAAGAATATCACAGCCAAAATTTGCAACAAAGAAGGAGAGATAGCCCAATCAGCCCAATAGGAGGGTGCCCCCAAATAGGACGTCTGCGAGTACGGACCTTTATGCTTGACGGGGGGGTTTTTGGTGTAGTAGTATAAACCGGAAAGGGGGTTTCATGGATACGGGGATGAAAATCACCGGGCTTACCGCCGCTGAAGTACGGGACCGCCTCAATAAGTACGGATACAACGAAATAAAAGAGAAGACTGTTAACCCCTTTATCAAATTCCTCACATATTTCACGGGCCCGATCCCTATAATGATAGAGGCCGCGGCGGTGCTCTCCGCTGTCATCAAGCACTGGGAGGATTTCTGGGTCATATTCGCGCTCCTGATGCTGAACGGCGTTGTCGGCTTCTGGCAGGAATATAAGGCCGGCAACGCGATCGACCAGCTGAAGAAAAGGCTTGCCCCCTCTGCCAGGGTATTAAGAGACGGTAAATGGGCAGAGATACCCGCGCGCGAACTCGTTCCCGGCGATCTCATACGGATACGGCTCGGCGACATTGTCCCGGCCGACGCCAGGCTAGGCGACGGGGACGAGCTGCTTATCGACGAATCCGCGCTGACGGGAGAGTCGCTGCCCGCGGAAAAGCATAAAGACGATACCGTGTACTCGGGCTCCATAGTGAAACAGGGCGAAATGGACGCCGAAGTGACCGCGACAGGGGGGGATTCGTATTTCGGACGGACAGCCAGGCTGGTGGCCGAGGCAAAGACCGAAAGCCATTTTCAGAGGGCGGTAGTAAAAATCGGCGATTATTTAATAGTGCTCGCCGTAGCGATAGTGTTTATTGTATTCCTGCTCGCGCTGTTCCGGGATGAAAGCGTTTTATCCGCCATCCAGTTCGCGCTTGTCCTCCTGGTCGCGGCCATTCCCGCGGCCCTGCCGGCCGTGCTCTCCATAACCATGGTTGTCGGCGCGTCGGCGCTGGCAAAGAAAGAGGCCATAGTAAGCAAGCTTGTCGCCATAGAGGAAATGGCCGGCATGGACGTGCTGTGCTCGGATAAAACCGGCACCATAACAAAGAACGAGCTGACCGTAAGCGACGTGGAACCGTCCGACGGATACAAGGCGCCGGACGTATTTCTCTATGCCCTGCTCGCGTCCCGGGAGGAAGACAAGGATTCCATTGACAGCGCTATCTTTCAGGCATCCGGGTCCATTCCCGAAATAGCCGAAGACCTGGCCTCCTGCTCGATATCGGATTTTAAGCCGTTCGACCCGGTATCCAAACGTACCGAAGCGCTCGTCGAGATAAAGGCAGGCGCTATTTTTAAGACCACAAAAAAGATAAGAGTCACAAAGGGCGCGCCGCAGATAATACTCTCGCTCGTGGGCGACACCGCTGTATCGGACCGCGTAAACGCCCGGGTCAATGAGCTGGCCTCAAAGGGGTACCGGGCCCTCGGCGTGGCTAAATCCGATGACATGAAGACCTGGTCTTTTATAGGCCTCATCCCCATGTATGACCCGCCCAGGGAGGATTCTGCCGAGACCATCAAAACAGCCGAAAGCATGGGAGTGGCGGTAAAAATGGTGACGGGTGACCATACGGCGATAGCCAGGGAAATAGCCCGCCAGGTCGACCTAGGTCCCGACATACTGCCGGTCACGGCCCTCGAAGATAAAAGCGACCTGAAAAACCAACGGCTCGTGGAAGAATCCGACGGCTTCGCGCAGGTTTACCCCGAACATAAATACCACATAGTGGAGCTCCTTCAGCACGCCGGCCACATTGTGGGCATGACAGGCGACGGGGTAAATGACGCGCCGGCCCTTAAAAAAGCCGACGTCGGCATCGCGGTCGCGGGGGCGACCGATGCCGCGAAATCGGCCGCTGCCATAGTGCTCACCAGCCCCGGGCTTTCGGTAATCATAGACGGCATCAAGGAGAGCAGGAAAATATTCCAGCGCATGACCAGCTATGCCGTATACAGGATAGCGGAAACCATACGCGTGCTCTTTTTCATCGCGCTGGCCATAATATGCTTTAATTTCTACCCGGTTACGGCCATGATGATCGTGCTGCTGGCGCTCCTTAACGACATACCGATAATGGCCATCGCCTATGACAACGTGCGCTACAACAACTCGGCTGAAAAATGGCAGATGCGCAAGGTCCTGTGCATGGCCACGTTCCTGGGCATCGCCGGGGTATGCGTGACATTCTCACTCTTCTATATAGGGGAAACAGTGCTCCACCTGCCGAAGCCGGTAATGCAGTCATTTATTTTTCTGAAGCTCGCGGTCGCCGGGCACCTGACGATATTCATGACGCGCACCGAAGGCCACTTCTGGTCGATAAGGCCGGCCGCCAGCCTCTTCTGGTCGGCGGTCATCACGAAAATATTCGCCACGCTCGTGGTAGTCTACGGATGGTATGTGGCGCCCATAGGATGGAAACTGGCCTTCTTTGTCTGGGCGTACGCGCTCGCGGAATTCATAGTAACGGATTACTTAAAGGTATATTTTGCCGAACTTTTAAATCATAAAGACATCAAATTCCAGAGGTAAAAATGAGAAAGCTATTCCTTGTAAGCCTTATCTGTATAGCCAGCACCGTGATCGTCATATCCTTTTTCATGCCCTGGGCCGAAATCAGCACTTCCGTTACAGGGCTCTCGAAGCAGGTAACCGACATGGCCGGAAAGACGGTGGGCCGGCTCACGGTCACGGAAAAGATGATCAGTAATATGGAAAAATTTACCAACGCGATATCCAACTTTGGGGACGTGGAGATCTCGGCGACAGTGCGCGGCGACAACATACCGG